>CAYMSC010000006.1:0-38070 GCA_964392805.1 uncultured Saprospiraceae bacterium | reverse complement strand
TAAATCGGTTTTTGGGATGGCCTCTCTCCGCTGCACATTGGAGGGGGGCTTTTTTGTTTAGCTAGATCAACTAAATTGTTTCTCCTAATAAACTAGTCCTTATGGGATTGTGAATGATTAAATATTGTGAAAAGTAGTAATTAAAAGAAAAAAAGGAAAACCTTTTCATATTACTAACCGTAAAGTTATATGGTAGAATTTTCTGACTAAAAGTCATCTCAGTTAAACATAAAAAAGGCATATCATTCACTCCTTAATTAGTTTAATTTTCGACTTTTCGTTGGCGGAGCCGTATTTTTATTTACTTCCTTTTTTGTTAAAAAAGAAAAGTTTTGATTCAAAAAAGTTTTTTTGCTTAAAATTTACGATTGGTTTAGCAAAAACCGTTTTTGGAATATATGCCTTATAATTGTTTATTACCTTTTAGTTGTTTTACCTCATGAAGAAGTTGGGCAATTTCTAGCGAAAAATTTAGACGAACCACTAGGCAGAATTCGATACAATCAATTAGTCCTTTTTTTTGGAATTTTAGGGACAATTGCATATCTAAAACTTAATGGAGTAGGTATTAAAAAATATCCAAAACGTCGTAAAATTGTTTTGTTGTATTTGTTCTTTACTTTCCTCTTTATATTTATAGCTTTTAAATTTTTGATGGTTGTAAATGTAGAAATGATTCATTTAGTGCAATATGGCTTATTAACACTTTTACTTTTCCCCCTCTTTTGCCATTTTGGAAGCTCCTTATTCTTTGCGATTATATTAGGAGCACTAGATGAAGCTTATCAATATTGGGTGCTGACTCCATTAAGTACAGATTACTACGATTTTAATGATGTAATAATCAATTTATTAGGAGCTGCTCTTGGTTTGATATTGTTGTATTCGAATGGTCTGCAAACTAAGCAGGAAATAAGTCATTGGTTTCCATCTCCAATCATTTTTATCACCCTATTTACTAGCTTACTTTTAATTATTTTATATAATTTAGAGATTTTTGCTATTTTCCCTAAACAGGAGGGAATACAAGCTCCCCTACTATTAATTAGAAGGCTTCAATCTAATTTTTGGACAGTAGGGGAACATGATATAAAGTTTCATGTTATACGCCCATTTTCTGGGCTTATACTAGGAATCATTTTGTATCATTTTTATAGAAGCCTTGATACTTTATCAAACAGGTTCTGATTTTACGCTTTAATATGAATAAGTATTTCCTTTTATTTTTTCTGCTTTTTATAACTCCACTTACTGTTGTTGCTCAAGTTGATGAGGAGCAAGAGGAAGCAACAGAAGAGGTAAAAACAGATGTGGTCGTTTTTAATACATTAGATGAAGAAGATGTAGAACGACTTTCTAAAATATATGGACATCAAATTTTTAAATCTGATAGTTCTAGAATATTTGATGCTTCGTCTATTGCCAAAATACCAGAATCTTATATTTTAGGAGTAGGAGATGAAATAACCATGTCTATTTTTGGTGCATCGCAGTATGATGCCAAATTTAAAATTGGCACAGAAGGTTATATTCAGCCAACGGATTTGCCAAGAATTTTCTTGCAAGGATTAACTTGGGGGATTGCCAAAGAATTAATACGATCTCGATTTCAACGCTACTATAAATTTAACCCAGAACAACTTGCCTTGACAATCTCTCAACCTCGAATTATTACCGTTAATATTTTGGGAGAGGTAGAACGACCAGGTTCATACGATATGGTGGCAACCAATACGGCTTTTAATGCTTTAATTGCTGCGGGAGGGCCCTCTGAAACAGGAAGTTTTAGAAATATTAGAATTATTAGAGACCAAGAACAAGTGGAATTAGATATTTATGAGGTGATGAATAAACCGGGTACTCAATTTCAATTTTATTTAGAAGATAATATTATTATTCAAGTACCAGTGGCACAAAAAATTATCGAAATAGTCGGTGCTATAAAACGACCTCTAAAATATGAATTAAAAGGAGAAGAAGGTTTAATAGAATTAATTGATTATGCAGGAGGACTGAATGCGGAAGCTTATCAAGAAGTGGTACAGATTGAACGATTTACAAATAATAAACAAGTACTAATAGATATAAATTTAGCGGAACTAATAAATGGCAATAGGAATTTTGCTTTGTTGGATGGCGATTTAATCAGAATTAAAGCTTTAGCTAAAGAAATTGACGATTTTGTTATAGCGACAGGGGCAATAGAATTAAAAGGGAAATATGCACTTGAAAGTACCAATAGAATTAGTGATTTATTAAGAAAAAGTATCTTAAAAAAAGGAGCTAAGTTAGATGTAGCTTTTTTAATGAGAAAAAATAAAGATGGAACGACTAAACTAATTCAATTAAACCTTGAAGAAATTTTAAATGGTATAGGGACACCTGTTGATTTGCGACTTGAATCGAAAGATGAATTATTAATTTATGGGCAAAGTAGGTATACGGATAAATATACCGTGAGTGTCAAAGGAGCGGTTAGAGATGAGTTAATTAATTTTCCATATGACCCTGATTCTACCATTACCATCCAAAAAGCTATTTTGCTTTCAGGGGGACTTAAAGCAGATGCTGCGGATTTTGGCTACTTGATAAGAACAAAGCCCAATAATAAAAACGAGAAAGAATACATTCCAGTTGATATTGGTGCGGCTATTAGGAATCCCAATGGATTATCTAATTTGAAATTACAAGCAGCGGATGAACTTAGAGTTTCCTCTCAATCAGCCTTTACGGATGTACATGAAGTGGCAATTAAAGGAGCTGTGCGTTCACCAGAAGTTTTTCAATATGATAAATCTTTGAAACTAAAAGATTTAATTACATTGGCGGATGGATTCAAACCAGAAGCTTCTAGAAAAATAGAAGTTTTTCGATTAGTGATACAAAATGACCAACCAACAAAAGTAATAGCAGCTACCTTGGAAGTAGATAAAGATTTTAACATTATCAATGGGGATAAAGATTTTGTATTGCAACCTAATGATGAAGTAGTTGCAAAAACAGTTCCTGATTATAATGATCAGGCGATTGTTCTGGTAGAAGGAGAAGTTGTTTTCCCTGGTGAATATAGTCTAATAAAAAAGAATGAAACCATAGCTAATGTTATTCAAAGAGCAGGAGGTGTTACGACGGAAGCTTTTCTAAATGGCTTGACGGTGCTTAGAGATAGTCAAGTAGTGGTCGTCACTAAATTGGACCAAGCACTTAAAAACAAATCGTCCAATTATAATATTATCCTCAAGGATGGCGATGTAATAAAATTGCCACAAAAAGAGGATGTAGTATCTATTCATTTAGCGAATACTGGACTTCTTGATATGAAGGGAGATTCTTTACTCCTAGATACTAAAATTAGTGTAGCCTATGAGCAAGGCAAATCTGCTAAATGGTATATTGATGAGTATGCTGCGGGTTTTGGAGTGACAGCCGATAAAGATAAAGTAATGGTTGCCTATGCAAATGGAGGAGTAAAAGGTACTAAAAAGTGGTTAGGGCTTAATCGTTATCCTAAACCAGAGAAAGGAGCAACTATTTCTATTAGTGCCATACCTGAATTGTCAGAAGCAGAGAAAGAATTGTTGCAGACTAAAGCCATGTATAAAAATTATCCGAATTTAAAAAAAGGAGTGATTATCTCTCTTGATAAGGAGCTGCTTAAAGGAAATAATTCACAAGTTCCATCTCAGTCAAACGAAGGGAAAACGAAGAACGATGAATAATTTAGTGCTAATCTAAATATACTTTTGAATCAACAACCTACATACCAACCACCTCCATACTATGAAGATGACGAGGTAACATTAAAGGATATTATTCTTACGGTAAAATCTTATTTATTAGAGATTTTTAGAAATATACCTTTGATAATTATATGCACTTTATTAACCTTTGCGGTGGCTTATTATTTTAGTAAGCCTCAAAGCGTTACTTATACGACTGGATTATCCTTTTTAGTAAAAGATAACGCAGCAAGTAAGGTGAAAGGTGCTGTTTCTCCAGAGTTATTGCGTTTAGGAATAGGTTTAGGTATTGAAAATAACAAAATAAAGGAGTTAGCTCGCTCTGGAGCTGTTATCAATAAAGTTTTATTAAAAAAAGTACAAATATCAGGTAAAGAAGACTTTTTAGCAAATCACTTAATTGATATTTACGATTATACCTCAAAATGGAATAATGAGCCAATAGCTGAGGATTACAAAGAGCTACAGTTAAAAGATTTTCGTTTTTCTCATACAAATATTGAAAAATTTGAGCAGAGAGAGTATCGAGCTTTAAGCATTATTAGAGATTTGATTGTAGGGAATAAAATCTCTGGTTCTCAAGGAATCCTTTCAATTATTTATGATAAATCATCTGATATTACTAAATTTCAAGTAGTTTCAGTAAATGGGAATATTTCTTTGAAATTAATTGATTTGATTTTTAAGGAATTGAAGGAATTTTATACAGAGGAAACCACAGGACGTTCTAAACAAAACTTCGAACTATTAGCTGAGAAAGTAGATTCATTACAAAAAAAACTTAGGATAACTCAAGGACAACTTGCTAGAGCAACTGATCAGACTTTTGGTTTAATCTCTAAAGCCGATTTGTTAAATCGAGGACAACTAGAAAGAGAAGTTGGTAGGATAAATAGTATTTATCAAGATTTATTAAGAAACAAACAAAATGTGGAATACAATCTAAGCGTAGATACACCAGATTTTATGGTGGTAGACCGAACTTTTATTCCTATAAAAAAGGCAACTTCTAGATTGTCTAACTTAATAATTGGGGCATTCCTTGGTTTTGTATTAGGAGTAGGGTTTATTATCCTTAGAAAAATAATAAGAGACGCTTTAGCGGAGTAAGAGTATGTTTAAATTTTAAACATGCTCTAAGCTAATTTATGCTCAACAAAAATTTCGGAAACAAATCCATTAATTATAACTTTAGACTTTTTAATACTAAAAACAATGATTTTTAGACTTCACTATAAAATTAATGGATACCCCTTTTTTTACAGTAATTGTTCCTTCATATAACTGCAAATCATTTATTTTAGAAACAATAGATTCTGTTAGAAATCAAACTTTTGATAATTGGGAATTGATAATCGTTGATGATAATTCTTCTGATGGTACTTTTGATTTGGTAAGGGATTATGTGAAAGAAGATGCTAAAATAAAGTTATTTCAGACTGAAAAAAATTATGGTAGCCCTGGCGGTCCAAGAGACTTGGGAGCGAAAAAAGCAAAAGGAAAGTTTTTAGCGTTTTTAGATGGAGATGATACCTTTGCTGCTCAGAAGTTAGCGCTACACTATAAAGCTATTCTAGCGAATCCTTCCATTGAATTTTTGCATACCAGCTATAATATAATGAATGAGCAGGGAGTATTCCTTAGTCACCACAAGAAGCAATGGTTTCTTAGATTATATGAAAAATTATTTGATTTAAGAATTGTTTGTTTTTTGACGAACCCTTTCTGTATTAGCAGCACAGTTATTAAAAGAGATTTTTTTAAAAAATATGCTTTTGCTACGATCCCTAATCAAGTTAGCGCGGTCGAAGATTGGTTTTTATGGAATCGAATTTTGAACGATAGAATGCCAATTATTCATTACCATAAAGAACCTTTAGTGAATTATCGATGGGTACAAGATTCCATATCAGATAGAGACGCTCATCGTTGTGAATTGCAATCTATCACCTTCTTTTCTATTTTATTAGACCATAAAGTAATCAATTATTTTGAATGGGCCATCGCTACATTTATTAGACGTACAAGAATTTTTGCGGCTAAATTTTTAGGATATGGCAAAAATTAATTTCAAGAAACATTATAAAATCTTCCTTCTTTAATTAAAACAGAAGATATAATTTTATAGCTAGAATTATCTCATGTATCAACAATTATTATCCAAAGAAAAAGTTATTTCTGTTACAGGCTTAGGCTATGTAGGTTTACCGCTTGCCTTAGAATTTGCACGTGATTTTAAAGTTATTGGTTTTGATATAAATCAAGAACGAGTAGACTTAATGAATAAAGGAATTGACCCTAGCAAGGAATTAGAGGGTAGTGCTTTTGACGGAACAGATATTTTATTTACGGCGAATGCAGAAGATTTGAAAGGAGCTAATTTTCATATTATTGGCGTCCCTACTGACATTGATGCTCATAGAGTACCTAATTTAACACCACTTAAAAAAGCTTCTGAGAGTGTTGGGAAAGCACTTAGTAAAGGAGACTATGTAGTCTTTGAAAGTACGGTCTATCCTGGTTGTACAGAAGAAGATTGTATTCCTATTTTAGAAGCTGAATCTGGTTTAAAAGCAGGAGTTGATTTTAAATATGGGTATTCTCCAGAAAGAATTAATCCAGGGGACAAGGAAAGAACCTTAACTAAGATTTTGAAAATAGTTTCTGGAAGTGATGCAGAAGCCTTGGAAGAAATTGCTGCTATTTACGGCCATATTATCAAAGCGGGCGTTTATAAAGCGCCTTCTGTAAAAGTAGCCGAAGCGGCAAAAGTCATTGAGAATACTCAAAGAGATATTAACATTGCTCTAATGAATGAATTGGCAATGATTTTTGATAGAATGGGCATTGATACAAAGGAAGTCTTAGAAGCAGCAGGAACAAAGTGGAATTTTTTGAAATTCTTCCCAGGTTTAGTTGGTGGGCATTGTATTGGAGTAGACCCTTATTATTTAACGTATAAAGCTAAAAAATTAGGTTTTGAACCTCAAATTATATTAAGTGGTAGAGGGATTAATGAGGATGTTCCTTCTTTTATTGCTAAGCGTTTGGTGCAGATTTTACTAGAAAAAGGTAAAAATCCCGGTCAATGTAAAGTCTTAGTGATGGGGATAACTTTTAAAGAGGATGTTTCGGATATTAGAAACTCTAAAGTAGTTGATTTAATTAAGGAATTAATGAGCTACTCTATGAATGTTCATATTACAGACCCCCATGCTTCTCCTAACGAGGTTGCTCATGAATATCAATTATCCATGACAGAACAATTAGCAGAAAATTATGATGCGGTTGTATTAGCTGTAGCGCATAAAGAATTCAAAGCATTAAGCATTAAAGATATTAGAGCGAAAATGAATGGTACGCCTATCTTGTTTGATTTGAAAGGTTTACATGAGCCTACCGATGAGTTAGAGTACTGGAGATTATAACAAATGCGTACTTTTAGGGGCAAATTTAGGAACGACAAAAAATAAGTACTGCGTTTTTCAAATGATTTCTTTTTTTAATGGGTTGAAAACCTATGACAAAAAGAATCAATTGAAAAAAACAATGCGGCACTTATTTTTTGTCAATACTTAAAAGACAAAATATGCTACCTAATATAAAACATAAGATACAGATGGTTAATTTAACCAGTCAGTATCAGAATATTAAAGACGAAATTGATGCAGCTATTTTAGCTGTAGTTGCTTCTGCCAAATTTGTTAATGGTCCTGTTGTTAAGCAATTTGAGGCTGATTTGGCTAATTTCTTAGGGGTTAAACATGTGATTGGTTGTGCGAATGGAACGGATGCACTGCAAATCGCCTTGATGGCTTTAGGGCTGCAACCAGGAGACGAAGTAATAGTGCCTGCTTTTACTTATGTTGCCACAGCAGAAGTGATTGGATTGTTGAATTTAAAACCTGTAATGGTCGATGTTGATGTTAATTCTTTTAACGTTACCTTGCAGCATATAGAAAAAGCAGTTACTGCTAAAACCAAAGCGATTGTTCCCGTTCATTTATTTGGACAAAGTGTAGATTTAGCACCCATAATAGATTTCGCAAAAAGTAGAAATCTATATGTGGTGGAAGATAATGCTCAAGCAATTGGTGCAGATTATCTTTTCTCCAATGGGCAAAAAGTAAAAACAGGAACGCTCGGAGATATAGGATGTACGTCTTTTTTCCCGTCCAAAAATTTAGGCTGTTATGGAGATGGAGGCGCTATTTTTACCAATAGTGATGCTTTAGCGGAAAAGATTAGAATGATTGCCAATCATGGACAGAGTAAAAGGTATCACCATGCTGTCATTGGTTGTAATTCTCGGTTAGATAGTCTTCAAGCCGCAGTCTTAGGAATCAAATTAAAATACTTAACAAAATATTCTACGGCCAGACAAAAAGTGGCTGCTGTTTACGATGCCGCTTTTCAATCCATAGAATCGATTCAAATTCCAGTAAGAGTGACTAATTCGACGCATGTTTTTCATCAATATACCCTATTAGTTAAAAATGGGAAAAGAGATGAATTAGTACAATATCTTAAAGAACACGGTATTCCTTGTGGTATTTATTATCCTATACCACTATATAAACAAGTCGCTTATCGTAATTATGTGAGTACAGATTTTGAACTAGAGGGAACAGAGCTACTTTGCAAATCGGTTATTTCTTTACCCATTCACACAGAAATGGAAGAAACGACTCAGGCCTATATTATTGATACCCTAACAAATTTCTTTACTAAATAATTATGAAAAAATAAATCTGTCATTTTGTTTTAACTTTCTAATTAAAAACAGCTATGCTGGTTAGGATTAGAAAGTTAAAACAAAATGTCAAAAGACGGATTTATTTTTTATCCTCAATATATATGGCTGACTTTTTTGCCCATGAAACAGCCGTCATTGATGCTGGTTGCGAAATTGGAAAAGGAACTAAAATTTGGCATTTTTGCCACATTATGCCGAATAGTGAAATTGGCCAAAACTGCAATTTAGGTCAAAATGTAGTAGTAGCTCCTGAAGTTGTTTTGGGGAATAATGTCAAAGTACAAAATAATGTCTCTATTTATACAGGGGTGATATGCGAAGATGATGTGTTTCTAGGACCTTCTATGGTTTTTACCAATGTAATCAACCCAAGAAGTCAAGTAAATCGAAGGGCTAAATATATTAAAACGCATGTTGGGAAGGGCGCAACAATTGGCGCTAATGCAACAATTATTTGCGGAAATAACATCGGTCGCTATGCCTTTATAGGAGCAGGAGCGGTCATTACTAAAAGTATTCCTAATTACGCATTGGTGGTCGGTAATCCTGCCAAGCAAATTGGTTGGATGAGTGAATATGGAGAAAGATTAGAATTTAATGAGGAGCATCTAGCAATTTGTCCATCTACTAAGGAGAAATATTTTATTAAAAATGGTATTGTTGCAAAAAAATAGGTTATTCAAAAAAAGAGTACTTGGTTTTTAAAAATGATAAATTTGTAAATAAATGGTTTTTATTTAGAAATTTGTCAATTTTAAAAATTAAATTCTCTACCGTATACTTTTTGAAAACGCCGCCTACGGCAGTTAAAACAAGGGGTTTGGGGTGAGCAAATATTGATTTTTTAGCGAAAAATCAATATTTGCTCACCCCAAAAGACTCTTTATATGCACGAAGCGTAGCGAAGTGCGTGATTCAGTAAAAAGTGTACGGTAAAGAAGAACTAAATCCAAGAAATCTATTTTTGTCGCTTATGAGTAAAACTTTTGCATTAATCGGTGCTGCGGGCTATATCGCTCCAAGGCACATGAAAGCCATCAAAGAAACAGATAATAAATTAGTTGCTGCATTAGATAAATTTGATTCGGTAGGCATTATAGACAGTTATTTTCCAAATGCTGATTTTTTTACTGAATTTGAACGTTTTGATAGACATATTGAGAAATTAAAACGAAAAGGTAACAAGCTAGATTTTGTCAGTGTTTGTTCCCCTAATTATTTACATGATGCACATTGTCGATTTGGTTTACGTCACGGAGCGGATGTGATTTGTGAAAAGCCTATCGTTTTAAACCCCTGGAACATCGATGCCTTAGAAGAAATCGAAAAAGAAACAGGGCAAAATATTTATAATATACTCCAACTCCGACTACATCCCAGTGTAGTCGCATTGAAAAAGAAAATAGAAGAAGGTCCTAAAGATAAGATTTATGATATTGACTTAACTTATCTTACGGCTAGAGGAAAATGGTATTATACTAGCTGGAAAGGGGACATTTCAAAATCGGGTGGAATTGCTACAAATATTGGGGTGCATTTTTTTGATATGTTATTATGGATTTTTGGCGATGTTAAAAAAAATGTAGTTCACCAGCACACTCATGACAGAGCAGCTGGTTATTTAGAATTAGAACGAGCTAGAGTCCGATGGTTTTTAAGTATTAACGATAATGTTATTCCTACAACTATAAAAGATACTGGTGTCAGAACCTATAGGACACTAATGATTGAGAATCAAGCATTTGAATTTTCTGGAGGTTTTACCGAATTACATACTAAAAGCTATCAAGCTATTCTGAATGGGCACGGATTTCGTATTACGGAGACTCGAAAAGCCATTGAGCTAGTACATGATATAAGGCACAAAGAAGTGAGTCCTTTAAAAGGAAACTTTCACCCTTTGTCTAAGGTCGTTTTAACGCCACATCCATTCAAACCTAAATAAATTTATGAAAATTTTAGTTACCGGTGGTGCAGGATTTATTGGCTCTAATTTAGTTGAAGCTTTGCTAAAGCAAGCTAATATAACGCTTGTTAGAGTGCTGGATGATTTTTCTACAGGTTTTGAACGAAATATTAAACAATTCTATGACAACCCTGGATTTGAATTAATCAAAGGAGATATAACAAACTATACAACATGTCTAGAAGCATGCGACGGAATAGACGTTATTAGTCACCAAGCTGCCTTAGGGTCTGTTCCCCGTTCTATTAAAAATCCTTTAAAAACGAATGAGGTCAATATAACTGGTACGCTAAATATATTTACGGCGGCTAAAGAGTTAGGTATTAAGCGAATTGTTTTTGCTGCTTCTTCTTCTACTTATGGAGACAGCAAGGAACTACCTAAAGTTGAAGATAGAATTGGAAAACCATTATCTCCTTATGCAGTGACTAAATATGTCAACGAATTATATGCGGATGTATATGCACAGCTATATGGAATAGAATTTATAGGCTTACGCTATTTTAATGTTTTTGGACCTAAGCAAGACCCTAGTGGTGCTTATGCGGCAGTGATTCCTTTATTTATGAAAGCGGCTCTAGAAAATAAAGCACCAACCATTAATGGGGATGGTTCTTTTAGCAGAGACTTCACTTATATTGATAATGTAGTACAGGCTAATTTATTGAGCCTGTTTACAGAGAATAAAGATGCTGTTAACCAAATATATAATATTTCTTATGGACAGCAGACGACATTGAACGAATTGTGGAGTTATATTCAAGATGTAGCCAAGGTTGAAATCCTTGCGCTTCATGGTCTAGCTAGAATTGGTGATATTCCGCATAGTTTAGCTAATATTTCTAAAGCAAAACAATTACTTAATTATACTCCTTTTATAGATACAAAAACTGGCTTAAAACATTCGATTGAGTGGTATAGCAATATCAATAAAAAGCAAATGCTAGTGAGAGATGAGTAATCTAAAAGAGGCAGCCATGAAAGGAGTATCATGGAATGGTCTGCAAATACTTATTACTCAGATTTATAGATTAATTATAGGAATTATTTTGGCTAGACTATTAAAACCAGAAGTATTTGGTCTTATAGCGATGGTTGTTGTCTTTACGGGGTTTGCTGATTCGCTAAAAAACTTAGGCTTTCAATCTGCCATCATTCAGAAAAAAGATATAACAGAAAGACATTTATCTTCCGCTTTTTGGTTAAATCTTTTAGTAGGAATTTCTCTTTTTATTTTTTTTTTACTATTAGCGGATTACATTGCTTCCTTTTATAATGAACCCATATTAAAAATTATAGTTTCTGTCTATTCTTTTATTTTTATAGTTAGTAGTTTAAGTGCTGTTCCTGGTGCAATTTTACAAAAAAAACTTGCTTTTAAAGAACTAGCGATTGCAAGTATTATTAGCACTCTTTTATCTGGCTTTATAGCAGTTTTATTCGCATATTATGAATTTGGAGTTTGGGCATTAGTGATTCAGGTTTTTGTAGCTAGTATTTTGTCAATTTGCTTTTATTTTTATTATAGTGGGTGGTTTCCAAAACTTTTTTTTGACAAAAAATCTTTAAAAGAATTGCTAAATTTCGGATTAAATGTTACTGGAATTTCTTTTTTATATTATTGGGCAAAAGAAATTGATACTTTACTAATTGGAAAAATTTTGGGTTCTGGACCTTTAGGAATATATAACAAAGCTTATGCTTTTTTAATGTTTCCTGTAGAAAAAATTAAATACCAAATAATAAATGTTGTTTTTCCTGTATTTTCCAAGATTCAAGATGATTTGGTGCGAATTAAGAAAGGAACATTACTACTAATATCTATTTTAGGATTTGTCCTTTTTCCTATAATGTTTGGGGTATTTCTTATTTCTGAAGAATTCGTTCTGTTACTTTTAGGTATCGAATGGGAAGCTATGATTCCTATTATGAAAATTTTTTGTATTGCTGCATTATTTGAATCAGTAAAGGTCGGAGGAACGATTATGATGTCTATAGGTAAACCTAAACAATTATTGCGAATTATTTTTTTCACTAAATTAGCAACTATTCTACTAATTCTTTGCGGATTTAAGTGGAAATTAACTGGGGTTTCAATTGGAATTTGTTTAAGTATAATTATAAATTTTTTTGTTGAGACTTACTTTGCTGGTAGATATATTCAACTATCGCTATTGGAAGTATTATACGCTATATTTCCGCCATTATTTTTCTCTTTAAATATGTTTTTATGTGTTTATTTAATTGATTTTTTCTATTTATGCGAATTTGATTTATTAACTCGATTTATAACTAAAGTGACTTTGGGGACTAGCATTTTTTCTTTACAGTTATCTACCTATAAACCAAATTCGGTTACATACATTTTATCAACTTTAAAGACAAGAAAAAGATAATAGGAAATTCATTTTCATTATTTTGTCTAAATAATAAGTATACCTTATGAGAAGTTTATTCATTATAGGAAATAAAAGAAGTGGTTCTACTCATCTAATGCATTTACTTAATTTGCATCCAGAAATTTACATAACTAATGAATCTGATATAATATGGATTTTGTATAACTACCATAATAATATAGAATTAGATAAATATCCTCATGATTCAGATATTGGAATGAAAAGGTCATTGAAAATAGCAAGAGAAGTATTGAGTAAACAATCAACGGTTGTTGAAAATTTTACAAAATATCAAATGAAATTAAATGAAGAGGGACTAAATTATGTCTATTTTTCTGTGGACAAACCAAAAATAAAGTATTTAGGTGACCAAAAGCCATATCAAAATGTAGACCCTATATTACTTCCTTTTATCTTGGAACATTTTCCTGATGCTAAATTTTTACATATATTAAGACATCCATTTGAAGTGATAAGTAGTTCCCTTAAATTTGGTGGTGGGACAGGAGGAGATGTTTGGAAAGGAATGAGTGCTAAGGAAATCTTTGATAAATGGGAAATGCATGAAAATTGGGTCATAAAAGCAAAAAAAGATTATAGTATAAATCATTTAAAGGTTAGATACAAAGATATTATCATAAACCCAGAAGAACAGATGCTAAGAATTTGTGATTTCTTAGAATTAGCGCCTTCCGAAGAATTGTTGCAACGCGCAAGAAAAATAACTAAATCAAATTTTAAGAATATAAAAAATTATGAGGTATCTTCTAGTCAAAAAGCATTGATGGAATATTACTCTATGAAAACCTCATTTTCTTTACTTGAAAAAGACTTAATTCCAAAACTTAAAAGATTATATTCAAGAACTTTTCAAAGGTAAAACATGCTATTTAACTCATTTGAGTTTACTATATTTTTACCCTTAGTTTTTACACTTTATTGGTTTTTCTTCCACAAGGAACTAGTTATTCAAAACATATTTTTGATACTTGCCAGTTACTTTTTTTATGGTTTTTGGGATTGGCGATTTCTAGGGTTGATTTTTTTTAGTTCGCTTGTTGATTTTACCATTGGTAAAAAAATGGGAGAAACAAAAGATTCTCAATATCGAAAACATCTATTATGGATAAGTATAACGGTTAATTTGGGACTTTTAGCTGTTTTTAAATATTTTAATTTTTTTTCAGATTCTCTAGTTAATTTATTTGGGAGTTTTAATGTACGATTAGATTATGTAACGCTTAACTTCATATTACCAGTAGGGATTAGTTTTTATACTTTTCAAACATTAAGTTATACAATTGATGTTTATAAAAAAAGAATAAAGCCAACAAGAGATATTACAGCATTTTTAGCTTTTGTAAGTTTTTTTCCTCAATTGGTAGCTGGACCTATAGAAAGAGCATCTAATCTTTTACCCCAGTTTCTGAAAGAGAGAAAATTTGAAACTGAAAAAGCTAAAGATGGCTTACGACAAATATTATGGGGATTTTTCAAAAAAGTAGTAATAGCAGACAGTTGTGCAATCGGAGTAGATGAAATTTTTAATAATCATGGTGATTATTCGGGAGGAATGCTTTTATTAGGAGCAATATTATTTTCATTCCAAATTTACGGAGATTTTTCAGGGTACTCAGACATAGCTATTGGTTTAGCTAGATTATTTGGATTTAATTTGATGCAAAATTTTGCTTTTCCCTACTTTTCAAGAGATATAGCTGAATTTTGGAGACGATGGCATATTTCTTTAACTACTTGGTTCAGGGATTATTTATATATTCCTCTAGGAGGAAGCCGTGGAGGGCTTAAACTAAAGATAAGAAATACTTTTGCTATTTTTCTAGTTAGTGGTTTTTGGCATGGAGCAAATTGGACATTTATCTTTTGGGGTGGACTCAATGCATTGTTTTTTTTACCCTTACTTTTAGCCCAAAAAAACCGAAGCAATTTAGATGTAGTAGCAAATAATAACTTATTTCCTAGTTTAAGAGAGTTTGTAAGTATTTTGTCTACATTTTTTGTAGTAACTTTAGCTTGGATTTTTTTTCGAGCAGAAACGGTGTTTCACGCATTTAATTATATTGAGAAATTGGTTAGGGGGCTTATTGATATCGAATCTTTTTTAGTAGCATGGAATTATATCCAAAATACTCTGCAAATATCCACTATAATTTTTATTTGTCTTTTATTGGTGGTCGAATGGTTACAACGGAAGAAACAGCATGGTTTGGAATTGAGTACTTTAAAATCAACTCCTTTAAAATGGGCTATCTATACCACATTAGTTTTTTCTATAATTTTATTTGGGATTAATGATACTCCAGAATTTATTTATTTTCAATTTTAGATTATTATATGGGTGGTTTTTTGAAAAAACTGGTACTGTTTTTTCTGTGGATTTTTTTTCTTCAAGTAATATTATTTAACATCTTTCAGAAAAAAAATTATTCTTGGGGAAACCCATTGTTTACAGAAAAAAGAAAAGATTTTTTAACTAAAAATCAAGTAAACACTGTATTTATTGGAAATAGTAGATTAGCGAAACATGCCTATCCAGTATTGTTTGATTCTCTTGCTCATGACAAAGGGATAGAGATACACTCCTATAATCTTGCGGTAGGGGGGCTTAAAACTCCTGAACCACTATATTTGTACAAAAAACTTTTGGAGGAAGGTAGTTTTGATAATATAAAATACACATTTTTTACTGTTTCTTCTTTGGATTTACCAACAAAAGAAAATTTAACAATAGATAGGACTTTGTATTATATGGATTTTTCTACCTTATTATTTTCAATTAAATATATTTTAAACGGGAAAAAATTGAATGTTAAGGGAAAAATACATGTTAATTATCTTTTTGTGAAAAAATTCATTTATAGATATTTTACCTTGCGGAATGTTAAGAGGTGGATTACGAAAAAAAATAGTCAATTAGATGCTACTATTGCTAATAGAAATGGATATGAGGGACAGGTAGGTATTACAAAAGATACTTTAGCTCTTAAAGCTCGAACAAAGACTGCACAAGTATTTTTTGAAAAACCTAATTCCAATAATATTGTCAATAAAGTATTATTGGAAAGGGTTCAGGATATTATTGACTTATCTATGAATAAAGGTATTCAACCTTTTATCGTAATTCCTCCCTTGGCGGAGGATTATACAACATTTAGGAGTCTTCAAGGTGTAATAGATGCTAAGTATTTTATTGAATTAGCAAATTGTAATGATTACCCATCCTTTTATAAACAAGAAAATGTGCTGGATAAAGGACATTTGAATGCAAAAGGCTCTAAGGTATTTACTTATTACTTGTTTCAAAATTTTATAAAGAAAATAATTAAATAACTAATTAATTAAATTATTATTGGTAATCAAATTATTATTATCTCAAAACAAAATTATGTACCCAATAATGATAATAAATATTGAAACTTGGACAATTTAGATTTATCAATAATAATAATAAATTATAATACAATAGATTTAACTACAAATTGTATTAAATCTATTAATGAGAAAGTGCTTGGGATTAGATACGAAATTATAGTCGTAGATAACGCTTCGGCAGAACCTAACACAAAAGAAAGTTTAATTATACTTGACTTTGTAAGGTATATTCAAAGTAATAATAATTTAGGGTTTGCTAAAGGGAATAATTTGGGCATAGAACATGCAAAAGGAGAATATGTTCTTTTATTGAATAGTGATACAGAATTAATAAATGACGCTGTGGCTATTTCACATGAGTTTATAAAAAAAGATAGCTCAATAGGCGTAGTTTCAGCTCAATTGCAATACCCTGATGGACGAATACAAGATTCCTGTAATCGTTTTCCTTCTATTCGGTATCTTTTATTTGAAAGATTAAGATTATTTAAATTATTCCCCAAGAAAATAGCTGATAAAATTTTACTTGGTCCTTTCTTTGACCACCAATCAAAAGTGCAACCAGATTGGGTTTGGGGTACTTTTTTTATGTTTCCAAAATCTTTATTGAAGAAGTTACCAAATAACAAATTAGCAGATGATTTCTTTATGTATTGTGAAGACATTCAGTGGGGGTTAGATATAAGACAATTAGGATATAATATTCAATTTTTACCAGAAGCTAAAGTAACTCATTATGTAGGTGGAAGTTCTGAGAACAGTCGAAAGCATATAGAAAAAAACAGGAAGATACTGGTGAAAAAATATTACAATAAAATTCATTATCAGATATTATTTGCTCTAGAGCGGATTTTAAATTAATCAAATACTTTCATTTTAAAGGATGCCATCAATCACTAAAATTAAATTAACTGTTGGTTTTTTGACTGCTACTGACCCTGAGGATAAAAGAAGCTGGTCGGGAATTCATAATACAATGTACAATGCTTTAAAAACACAATTTGAAAAAGTGATTGCTCTAGGACCAGCAAGTATTGATAATCGTTCTACATTTTATCTTAAAATATTTGGTTTTATACATCAAAGAATACTGAGGAAAACATATAATGAATGGCATAGTATTATTCTAAGTAAATGTTATGCAAAACAATTTGAAGAAAAATTAAAAACACAGCATATTGATGTGATATTTGCACCTACAGCATCGACTGAAATAGCATATCTAAATACATCCATTCCTATTTGTTATTTTTCAGATACTTCTTATCCTCAAATAACAAATTACTATGATAGCTTTTCAAATTTCTCCTCAATTTCAATGAAAGAATCTTCTTTTGTTGAAAGAAAGGCAATTAATAATTCAGAATGTTTTATTTTTCCTTCCGACTGGGCGGCAGGATATGCAACTGATTTTTATGCTTTAGACAGTAGTAAAGTTTTTATTGTCAAAATGGGAGCAAACCTTGATTATGTGCCTCGCACAAGTGATTTAGAAAGAAATTATAATGAGAAGATAAAATTATTTTTTTTAGGTGTTGATTGGTATCGAAAAGGAGGAGAGGTTGCATTGGCAACCTTGAAAGTATTAATCAACGCAGGCTATCAGGTTCAGTTGACTGTATGTGGATGTATCCCCCCAGAAACACATCCCAATATGTACGTTATTCCTTTTTTAAATAAAAATATAGAAAAAGATAGAGAAAAATTAACTCAATTATTTTTTGAGAGCCACATTTTCTTTTTACCTACAAGAGCTGAATGTTATGGGGTTGTTTTTTGTGAAGCAAATGCCTTTGGACTTCCTATTATTACGACTGCCACAGGAGGAGTTACATCCATAATTGAAGAAGGGATAAATGGATATGCTTTACCAATTAGTGCAAGCACAAATGATTATGTAAATAAAATAAAATACCTAATTGATAATCCTGATATTTTAAAAAGATTATCTATCACTTCTCGTGAAAAATATGAACAGGAGTTAAATTGGACTGTTTGGGCTAATAAGACCAGAACTATTTTACATGAAATGTACAAGAATGGTACTTGACTAATTTTCCATTCTCCTAGCTTTTACTATAATAATTATAAGCAGGTCAAAACTCCTAGAATAAAGCCATTCTAGTATTCAAAAATATTATAATATTGATTTCAAATAAGAAATAGCTTTGATTTAGTAAACTACCATAAATTTCTGATTGTAAGAATATAAAATCAAGATTTTCTTTTTGAAAAAAGAATACCCTTTTAAGAAAATATGGAATGCTATATAACGAATTATAACTTTCCTGCGGGTAATCAATCTCTAAAAAAAATGAAATGTATAATTTTTTAAGAAGCATTCGAAGTAATTTTATTACCGCAAAACGAGTTGATTATAATAATTGGAAAGATAAATTTGAGATTTTTAGAGTCCTCAATCGACTTTCCTTTAAGATGATGTTTGGTAATAAGAAAAATATTACTCAACGTATTTTTAACTATAAAGTACACGCTCCTGATGCAAATACTTTAGAGCGGTTATTTACAGAGATTTTTGTTCATAAAGAGTATCCTTTTATTACAGATAAAACTAAGCCGCTTATCTTCGATGTTGGAGCGAATATTGGCATGTCCATTCTTTATTTTAAAATGATTTATCCTCAAGCAAAGATTTTAGCATTTGAACCGAATCCTTCTGTATTCGAGTTACTAAAAAAGAATGTTGAAGAAAACAACCTTTCTGATGTGACTTTATTTAATATTGGTCTTTCTAATAGGGAAGGAATTTCAGAGTTTTTCTTTGATGATAATATTGGCATATTATCAGGTTCTCTTTTAGCAGATAGAGGAGGAAAGACTACTACAAAGATTAAACTTGAAAAGCTTTCTACGTATTTGATAGATAGTAAGGCTGATTTAATTAAAATAGATGTGGAAGGTGCTGAGTTTCAAATACTTGAAGATTTGTTAGAGACAAAGACTATTCAAAATACTGAAAACTATTTGATAGAATACCACCATAAAGTAAATAACAATAAATCTATTTTTTCTACTTTTTTAAGCCCTTTTGAAGCAAATGGTTTTGAGTATAATATGAAAACTGATTATTATAAGAAGGGGCATTTTCAAGATGCATTTCTTTGGCTATACAAATAATCCAGGTTACTACTCGGCTAGGTCAAAAAGGTAAAAGTACGAAAAAGAAAGCGGAAAAAAATTAAAAAGAACGAAGTAAGTAATGCGGTTCAATTAACCGGGTAATTTATAGCTATCTTTTTCCGCTATTTTTTACCAAAAAATAAATCCGTAGCTAGGCTATACATTGATTTTTTGGCAAAAATTATCGAAAAAATCTTAGCTCTAAATTTTACCTGATTAATTAATCCGCATTACTTAATAAAATTCTGTAAAGAACGAGATGTTGAATTTATTGCTATTATTCCGCCTACCTTATTTGGAAAATGGCCTGAGCATAATGAAACAGTGGAATTTGGAAAGGGAATGGTTAAAAAATACGATATTAAATTTTACGATTTTTCAGATTTAGTTCTAGAACCAACCTATTATTATGACCACCATATACTAAAGGGCTAGAATTTTTTACAGAATGGTATTTGAAAAAAGTATTAACGAAATAATAGGATAATACAAGGAAATTTAAAAAATATTCTTATTGGGTTAAAATCGCTCTATAAAACTATGCTTTCGATAATTATACCGACCTATAATAGAAATTCTGTTTTCAATAAAACCTTGGAATGTGCCTATGATGCAATCCAAAATTTAGAGGCAGAAATTATTGTAGTTAATGATTCTAAGACGAATGTAGTAACGATAGATAAACAGTATCAAGATAAAACACAATTATTTCAAAATCCCAAGAAAGGAGTAGCAGCTGCTAGAAATCATGGAGTGTCTAATTCCAAAGGCGATTTACTTTTGCTTTTAGATGATGATGTTAATCTTACGGAAGAAAATTTAAAAAAGGGAATGGCATTGTTTGAGGAAAAGGGATTTACTCAATATTGTTTAAACCTCAGTTGGGAATATCCCCCTAGTTTAACGCAACAAGCAGCAGCACAACAATTTGGTAGATTTTTGATAAATTTTGGCTATACAAATATGAAAGGCCATTCAGGAAACCCAGCATACTGGAAAGAAAATAGTCAATTTGAAGTAGAGTTTTTTGCTAGTTATTGCCTCTTTATGCCAAGAATTATTTTTAATCAATTAAATGGCTATAAAGAAGAAGTTCCCTTTGGTTATGAAGATTATGATTTTGCCCACCGAGCTAAGGAAATGGAGGTAAAAACCTTCATAGATACAACTAATATAGTATATCATAATGAGTTTGATAGACTAGAACTTACTAATTGGTTAAATAGAAAAAAGCGAGAAGGACATGGCCGAAAATTAGGTCCCATAATTACAGGGCATCAACAGAAAAGTAAAGTAGAATTTTCAAAAAAAAAAACAAAAATATTCAAAGTTGGTAGCTACTTAAAACCGTTATTTTTATTTATCTTAAAATTACTTCCTAACTTAAGAATTTTTGATTTCTTATATTTCTCTATTACCAAATTTCTAATAGGAGTTTCTTTTTTTGAAGGCTACAAAAAAGCTTTGGTAGAAATAAAATAAATGATGATAAAAAAAATACTATCTAATATTTACAAAAAAGTACCTTTCAAAAAGAATTTATTTTCTTTACTAAAGCAAGTTTGGATACCTCCACAAAATGTTTATCAACACCTACATTTTAAAGATATCTTTACCGTCAAAATTGATGAAAAGCATAGTTTTAAAATGCAACATTTTGGTTATGAATTGGAAAACGAACTTTTTTGGAGAGGCGTAAATGGTTGGGAAGCTGTATCCTTTGATTTGTGGATTAAGTTATGTGAAAAATCGGAAGTAATTTTTGATGTAGGGGCAAATACAGGCGTATTTGCGTTGATTGCTAAAACTTTAAATCCAACAGCGGACATTTATGCATTCGAGCCAGTAGAAAGAGTGTGTCAAAAAATTCATATAAATAATCAGTTGAATAATTATGATATAAAGGTCATACAAAAAGCAGCAGCGGATTATGACGGAGTTGGAGAAATTTATGATGCTATGGGAGAACATGTCTATAGTGTAACGGTAAACGATAATAAATTTGCCCCGGAAGATAATATTAAGCCTACAACAATTAATACTATTAGGTTAGCCACCTTTCTAGAGCAAGAGGGGCTAGAAAAAGTAGATTTACTAAAAATTGATGTAGAATCTTTTGAACCTGAGGTACTGGGCGGGTTAGGAGATTACCTAAAGAAATTTCATCCGCCAATTATTATTGAAATTTTAGATGATGAGATAGGTAGAAGAGTTCATGAAATTGTTAAAGATTTAGACTATTTCTATTTTAAGATAGTAGGAAATTCAAAGTTAGTAAGAACTAAAGAATTGAAAAATAAAATTCTTAGGGATGCTGATGACCATAATTACTTCTTTTGTACAGAAAAAGTAGCTAAGGAATTAAAATTAATATGAAACCTGAATTAACTATCTCTACGGGACCAATTCCTTTTTTTTACTATCGAAAAAAGCTTAGTATTTTTTACCATAAAAATTATAAGCAGAAAATAAAAGGAATTACGCCGCTTCCCGAGGCTTTAAAAATGTATGGAGGGCATTATGGAGTAGCAAGAAGTCTAATACATGGATTACAAGAACTTGGAACCATTGATTTTAATTATAATCCAAATGCTTTATCTAAATTAGCAGATACTCTTATCGTATTAGGAGGGGGATTGTCTCCAATTAAACAAGGGATAAAATTAAAAAAATCAGGTAAAATTAAGAAACTGGTAGTAGGGCCCAATGTAGCAGTCTGGCCATTTGAAGAATTAGGCGCACCAGAAATTGATTTGTTAATTACGCCAAGTTCTTGGCCTGGACAGTTTTGGGCAGATGTGGACGAGAATATTTCGCTCAAAAAACTTCGAGCGTGGCCAGCAGGAGTAGATGTGAAATATTGGGTGCCAAATGCTGAGATTCAAGCTAAAAAGACTGGAAAAAAATTACTCTTTTATAAAAAGCGACCGATAAAGAGCCAGTATGAAGCTTGTTTGAAAATAGCTAAAAATAATGGATTTGAGGTAATAGAATTAATTCCTGGTAATTACAGTTTTGAAAATTATAAGGAATTATTAAACCAAGTAGACTTTTTAGTTCACTTTGTAGAACAAGAGTCACAAGGGTTATCCACTTTAGAGGCTTGGGCTATGAATGTACCAACCATAGTTTGGAATCCAGGCTATTGGCATTTTCGAATGAAGAACTTTAAATCTAGTTCAGCGCCTTATATGACTAAAGAAACTGGGACTTTTTTTAAAGATGAATTTGAATTTGAGCAACTTATTCAAGAAAATTACTTTAATAAAGAGCTATATCAACCAAGAAATTGGGTGCTAAAATATATGACAGATAAAAAATGTGCAAAATTATTAATAGATATAATTTTTAATGCAGTAGAGATTGAAGTGGAAAATGAACAAAATAAGCTAGAATCAGTATGTTTAGAACACTCTTAAAGAAAATTATTCCGAAATACTCAAGTTTATATTTTGTAGGACTTGGCATCTATAAAGAATGGGGTAATATAACCCAACAATCTTCTTATAGAAATTCCTTCAAAAAATTTAAAAACCTTTCTAAATTATCAGACCAGCCAAAAAGATTCGAAGTATCTTGGGATAACAGGCGACCTTATCTATATGATAATACAGTAGAGACCCCTTTTGATCACCACTACGTTTACCACCCTGCTTGGGCTGCAAGAATTCTAGCGAAGACAAAGCCAAGTGAACATGTTGATATTTCGAGTACACTACATTTTAGTACTATAGTATCAGCGTTTATCCCGATTAAATTTTATGACTATCGGCCGGCAAAACTTAATTTAAAAGGCCTTTCTTCTAAAAGAGGGGATTTGAATAATTTACCTTTTGAAACTGAATCTATTTCTTCCATTAGCTGTATGCACACTATTGAGCATATTGGCTTAGGGCGTTATGGCGACCCATTGGATTATGATGGAGATATTAAGGCTATCAATGAATTGCAAAGAGTTACAAAAACTGCTGGCGATATTTTGTTTGTCACGCCTGTTGGAAAACCTTTATTGGTTTTCAATGCACATAGAATTTATGGATATAAGCAAATAATTGAGGCATTTAATAATTGTCAGTTGGAAGAATTTACTTTGATTACTGATGAAGCAGAGATTATTACCAATGCTAATGAAGAATTATCTGATCAACAGCAATATGGTTGTGGTTGTTTTTGGTTTAAAAAGAAATAATACCTTACGAAATGAAAATACCTGATAAAATAACCTAAGTAGTTAGACAAAATTAAGTTAACAATTTTTATCACATAGTCATATAGCAAAAAACACATAGAAAACATAGTTTGATGAACTAAAATCAACTATTTGATACCTAAAACTATGTTCTCTATGTGAAAATACTATTGTGGCTATGTGGCAAAAAAATGTTCGTTTATTTTTGTCATAGTACTTATTTACCAGGATTAAATGGAATTAGAGCATTTGCGGCACTGATTGTATTAATTTCTCACTTTGATATTTTTTTCTCTATTCCAAAAAAAATTACGTGTTTTAATTTTTTCCAACTAATTATCAAGCTGCAAATGGAGTTACATTATTTTTTGTTCTATCAGGTTTTTTGATAACCTATTTACTCTTATTAGAAAAGGAAAAATATGGAACTATTAATATAAGATATTTTTATCTAAGAAGAATTGCTAGAATATGGCCACTCTACTATTTCATTATAATTTTAGTAATTATTATGAATTATTTTTTGGATGTTAATCTACTCATGGATGAATCTAGAATTATTTTCATATATATATTCTTTTTAGGAAACTTTGTTGAACCTTTTTCAATGTCAACAGTAATTGCGAGTTCTAATATTAAACCACTTCATGTATTATGGTCGGTAGGTGTTGAAGAACAATTTTATTTGTTTTGGCCTTTCTTGTTTAGAGCTACAAAAAAACTAGTTGTTGTTTTAGCTCTTATCATTGTGTTTTATCAACTCTCTAAGTTGACTTTGAGACTAGTTAATATTGATAATCTTATCGTTTTTTTGCAGCTAACAAGAATTGATTGCATGGCTATTGGCGGTTTAGGTGCATATGTATTAAAGAATAAAGATTCAAAGACTATTCAAGGTCTCTATAAATTAATAACTAGCCCTTATGCCCAATTTTTTGCCTTTTGTTTTTTGTAAGGATTTTTTATAAACAACTACATTTTATCTCAATTATTGATGCCCAAATTTTTTCATTAATTTTTGTGATTTTTATTTTAAACGCAGTCAATAATAGTGTGTTGTTTAGATTCTTAGAAAATTCAACCTTGAACTATTTAGGAAAGATATCATACGGCATGTATATGTATCATACCCTAGTTATTATAATAGTTTCACAATTTTTTATTGGAGAAACAGAGATAAATAATACTTATTTTACTTATTTAGCTTTTACCATTCTTTTTACTATTGCGATTTCTCACTTGTCATATAACTATATTGAAAAACCTTTTTTTAATTTAAAGAAGAAATATATGGTTATAAAATCATCAAACCTTAGGCAATAAGAAAGAATTAACTTTTAGTATTCTAAGCTATTTTAATTCGATTCCTTGTTTTATAAAAAATTAAACATATGAAAAGTATAATTGTAACGGGCGCAGGTGGTCTAATTGGAAGTGAAGCCTGTCGTTTTTTTCATCAACAAGGCTTTCATATTATTGGTGTAGATAATGATATGAGGGCTTATTTTTTTGGAAAAGAGGCTAGTACTAAGTGGAACCAAAATAAGTTAGAAAGTGAGCTAATTAACTATACTCATTTTGTAACGGATATTCGAGATTATCCCAATTTAGAGTCCATTTTTTCAGATTATTCAAGTGATATAGTTGGAATTATTCATACTGCGGCACAGCCATCTCATGATTGGGCAGTCAAGGAACCGATTACTGATTTTACAATAAATGCTAATGGTACTTTAAATTTGTTGGAGTTAACTAGAAAATATTGTTCTGATGCAGTTTTTATTTTTACGAGTACTAATAAAGTTTATGGAGATACTCCAAACAATTTGCCTTTAGTAGAATTAGATAAAAGATATGAAGTTGCCCCTTCTCATCATTTTGCTAAAGAAGGAATAGATGAAACGATGAGTATAGATGCTTGCAAGCATAGTTTGTTTGGAGCTAGTAAAGTAGCCGCAGATGTATTAGTCCAAGAATATGGCAAGTACTTTGGAATGAATACAGCGGCATTTAGAGGAGGATGTTTGACTGGCCCTGCGCATAGTGGAGCTGAATTGCACGGTTTTTTAGCCTATCTCATTAAATGTGCTGTAAGTAATCGACCCTATACAATTTTTGGCTATAAGGGTAAGCAGGTAAGAGATAACATTCATAGCAAAGATTTGATAAAAGCTTTTTGGGAATTTTTTAAGAAACCGAAGCAAGGGGAAGTATATAACATTGGAGGCTCTAGGTATGCTAATATTTCTATGCTAGAAGCTATAGATATGATTGAAGTGCTAAGTGGATATAAATTGGACTATACGGTTTCTAATAATAATAGAATTGGAGACCATATGTGGTATGTCAGTGATGTATCTAAATTCAAAAGTCATTATCCTGATTGGTCTTATGAGTATGATATCAGAACAACGATGAAAGAAATGATTGAAGTATCAGTTTTAAGCCTTTAGTATGATAGTAGTAGAATTAATGGGTGGTATGGGTAACCAAATGTTTCAATATGCATTTGGCCGACATTTAGCGCATAGATTAGGTGCAGATTTAGTACTGGACAAACATTTCTTACTAGATAGAACGCCTAAAAAGAATGAGCATTTTGTTTTTAGGAACTATGATTTAGATTTATTTAATATTGAGGCATCATTCCTATCAAGTGAGATTTCAAAAAAATATAATTCTTTACAAAATCGGTTATCCAAAAAGATTAGCCGTTGGGTTCCCCGAATTAAAGGATTAAAAGTAATAGAACAACAAGGTTTTGCCTTTGAATCAGATTTATTAGAGCTAAATGATAATTGTTATTTAAAAGGGTACTGGCAAACGGAAAAATATTTCAAAGACATTGAAGATATTATAAAGAAAGATTTTACATTTAAAGAACCTATTTCAGTTAAAAGCCAATCTATTCTAACTAGAATACAGTCAACTGAAGCAGTGTGTTTAAATGTACGTAGAGGGGATTTTGTTACAAATCCAGTTCATGGAATTCTAGATGTTTCTTATTATCAAAAGACGGAGCAAATATTTTTGAAAAAGGCAAATAATCCTACCTTTTTTGTTTTTTCAGATGATATAGACTGGTGTAGAGAAAATATAAAGCTACAGTCACCTACTGTTTTTGTAGGACATGAATATGCCGGTTCAAAATTCAAGGATTATTTAGGGTTAATGATAAATTGCAAGCATTTCATTATACCCAATAGTAGTTTTGCTTGGTGGGCGGCATGGCTTTGTTATAATCCTAATAAAATAGTAATTGCACCACACAAATGGTTTAATGAATCAGAATGG
Organism: uncultured Saprospiraceae bacterium; assembly: GCA_964392805.1. Taxonomy (GTDB): domain Bacteria; phylum Bacteroidota; class Bacteroidia; order Chitinophagales; family Saprospiraceae; genus JAFMDF01. The sequence continues at coordinate 11,192 of CAYMSC010000006.1, read as the reverse complement.
GATAGTAGTGATGTGATTCCAGAACATTGGATACAATATTAAAAATTTAATTGAACAGATAAATGAAAAAACTAACTTCATACATCCAAAGAAGGTTTTTAGGTAATGCTGCTGGAAATATAGATTGGACGGCTAGGAATATTTACAATATAGAGACAAACTTGAAGTATATGTCTCTACAGGAAATTTTAGGAGATGCGAAATATGATGATCCTAAACGCCTAACTAGACACGGGTATAAATTTTATTCCCAAAACTATGAAGATGGTATAATTAAAGAGATATTTAATAGGATAGGTACTACGAATAAGACTTTTGTGGAGTTTGGAGTAGAAGATGGTATTGAAAATAATACATTAGCCTTATTATTTGAAGAATGGAGTGGCTTATGGATAGAGTGTGACGATGATGCTTATAATAGATTAATTAAGGGGTTTGAGAGAACTATAAAAGCAGGACGACTAAAAGTAGAGAAGGCTTTTATTACAGTAAATAATATTAATGACCTGATTGGAAAAAATATAAAGAATAAAGAAATTGATTTGCTATGTATCGATATAGATGGTAATGACTTTCATATTTATGATGCTATTAATGTAATTAATCCTAGAGTAATAATTTTTGAGTATAATGCTAAGTTTCCTGCACATATTGAATATTGCATGGAATATAAAGAAGATTATGGTTGGGACGGGACAGATAATTTTGGTGTTTCTCTAAAGTACTTGGAAACAAGGCTTGATAAAAAAGGATATGCGCTTGTAGGATGTGGTATAGCAGGATTTAATACATTTTTTGTACGCAAAGATTTAGTTGGAGATAAATTTTTAGCTCCTTATACCGCAGAAAATCACTATGAACCAGCTAAATATTGGCTTGGTAAACCAGCTAATGGTCATAGAGCTAGTTCTAAGCCTTTGGAGCATTTATTTTTGCCGTAAAAATTTTAATAAAGAAGTTGTTTAATGTTATTCTGATAGTTTACTTACAAGTTATTGAAAACGGCAGTCCTACTGCGAGTAGTTCATTCGTTTTTCGAATTCATTTCAGCTGTTTATGCACTAGTTCTTTTTAATATACAAATCCTTATAAACATGACACATATCTTAGATGAATATCAAAATGAAATCATTAAACTATTTAAAGAAACTAGTAATAAATATGAGGCTCATTTAAAAGCGCAACCAATACTCGTAAGAATGGCTAAGGATGATGAGGTTATCCATGAAGCGATGCGTAGAGCAATGAAAAAAGAAAAATTTTTCTACCCTTCTTCTTGTGGAGGGCCAGATTTTCAAATTAATTTAATTGATTTACCTGAAGTTTTTTTATTTGCTTCTTTTTTTGGACCAAATAAAGATAAAAGAACCGATATTTCGTATTCTACCATGCATCATCATGATGATTACCTTTTATCTACTATTAACGCAAAAGGATTAGGATATTCTTCTTTGATTTGGGAAAAAGGTTATGATATTAACTATGATACTAAACTAGTTGAAATTCATTTAGATAAGTTTGCTCCGCATCCCCACATGAATATTGAATTTATTGATAGCCATACTGCCCATACCATTTTTTATCCAGAAGATTTGACAATGACATATGCTCTATGGAGTAATAGTCATCCTACAAATAATACAAATAAGCTTAGAGGTCATCCACTGATTCAGAAAAATAAAACTTGGATAAAAAAGCTGATGAAATCAACTAATGTAAGCCCTCAAAAACTCGGGGTGCAGCAATATAGAGAGGATTATTTTGTACCTCAAAATGGACAAATTAAGTTACTCCCAGGGCAAGTAAGCCCGCCTAATGGCAAGCATGCTATAGAAAATAGACTACATATATTACAGCAATTCTTAGGATTCCAGGACTTTAAATATTTAAAAGATAGAATTTATCCAACTTTAAAAACTACAAATAAAGAAGAAGCAAAAGTATGGATTGAAAAATTTATAGAGAAAGAAGTTATTCCTCGAAAATACGATAGTTATAATCCGTACGTAACCAATCGTAATGTGCATATTGAAGAATATCGAGCTTGTTATTCTTTTTAATTTAATTGATGACAACAACTACAGAATACAAGCCACTCGTTTCTATTATTATCCCTGCCTATAATGCTAAATTATATATAGCAGAGACTATTAACTCTATTATTTCTCAAACGTATCAAAATTGGGAACTAATATTAGTTAATGATGGATCTAAAGATAATACGGCTGAAATTATTCATTCTTTTCTAAAGGATAAAAGGATACAATATCATTTTCAAGAAAATGCTGGTGTTTCAGTTGCTCGAAATTATGGCTATAGCTTTTCTTCTGGCCAATATGTAGCGTTTTTAGATGCGGATGATTTATGGTTACCTCATCGTATTGAAAAAATGGTAGATAAATTTCAAGATGAGGTTTCAATTGGGTTAGTACATAGTTATATGCAAGTTATAGACGAACATTCTCAGCTCCAAAATGGAGTCTATAAAGGTAAAGAAGGCCATATATTAGAAAGTCTTCTACTTTGGGAGGGCTGTAATATTCCTGCCCCTAGTTCTATTCTGGTTAAAAGAGACGTGGTAGAAAAAATAGGAGGATTTGATAAGGATTTATCTACAGCTGCAGATCAGGAATTTTTTTTTAGAGTAGCTAATTTGTATAAAGTAGGAATGTGTAAAGAAGTTCTTGGTTTATATAGAGTTCACGGTAACAATATGCATCAAAATGTAAGTAATATGGAAAAAGACCATATCAGGGCTTATCAAAAAGCGAAGAATTACGGCCTATTTAAATCCAAAAGATTTCAACGTAATTGCTTTTCTAACCTTTATTTAATTCTTGCTGGAAGTTGGTGGGTAAATGGAAATAATAAATTGCGTAGTATTAATTTTATGATTAAGGCAATTTTACAATACCCTCCTAATATTTCTAAATTATTAGCCAAATTTAGATGAGTAATATTTTAGTATTGACTTCGTGGAGTTATAAAGAAGGGTTAATCCAATCTTATACTTTGCCATATTTAAGAATGATAAGTGAGCATCTAGCAGAAGATGAACGTTTATTCTTAGTTACTTTCGAAAAGGAGAATTTACAAATATCTCCCAAAGAGGAAACTGATGCTAGGGCAAGTCTAATAGCTGACAAAATTGATTGGGTTAAATATAATTATAGTAGACCTTCTGTCGGGAGTGTCTTCAATACCTATGGATTTATTAAAGGATTCCTACAGTTAATAAAGAGAGAGAATATCTCCTTAATACATTCGTTTTGCCCACCTATTAGTAGTCTTGGTTATATTATTTCAATTTTAACCCGAAAGAAATTAATTTTAGATAGTTTTGAGCCTCATGCAGATGCAATGGTTGAAAATGGAACTTGGAAGGCAAAAGATTTAAGGCATCGGACTTTATCTTTTTTTGAAAAAAGACAAATCAGAAGAGCAAGTAAGGTAATTGCTACTGCAACAGGCATGATGGATTATGCTCAAAAACAGTATGGATATAAAATACCAACAGATGATTTTTTTGTAAAACCAGCCTGTGTTAATTTAGATCAATTTTCGTTATTTTCTTTAGAACAAAAACAAAATATAAAAAAGGAGTTAGGATTCGATGGTAAAGTGGTAGCGGTTTATGCAGGAAAACTAGGTGGTATTTATCATGATAAAGAAGTATTTGATTTTATAAAGGAGGCTTATGATTATTGGCAAGGGAATTTTGTCTTTCTGATGTTGACCAGTACTGACCGCTCACAAATTGATTCGTTGGCTATAGAAGCAGATTTAAATCCTGAAGTTGTAGTATCCAAATTTGTGAGCCATTCTGAAATTCAAAAATACTTGAGTGTAGGCGATTTTGCGCTGACTCCTGTTAAAAGTGTTCCTACCAAAAAATTATGTACCCCTATCAAAGATGGTGAATATTGGGCATTGGGCTTACCTGTTGTCATCACGCCAAATATATCTGATGACTCAGATATTATTGAATCTAATGATATTGGCGCAATAATAAATTCTTTGGATTCGGAGGGATATAGAAGTGCAATAAAAAAAATTGATACTTTATTACATCAAGATAGGGAAGAATTGCAACAAAAGATACGGAATATAGCTATACAATATAGAAGTCTTGATATTGCTAAAAACATTTATAAAGAAATATATTCGGCATGAAGAAAAGTAAAATTTTGATTACTGGAGGAGCTGGTTTTATTGGTAGTCATTTAACTGAAACCCTTACTAATCAAGGACATGAGGTAATTGTTCTTGATAATCTGTTGAGAGGGAATAAATTACCTAAGGAAATCCTAAAGCAAATTAAGTTTGTAAAAGGTAGTGTTACTGACAAAGATACGGTATTTAAAGCAGCCGAAGGATGTGATTACATTTATCACTTAGCTGCCATTTTAGGGGTAGACATTGTTGCTGACAATCCAACAGAAACAATGGAGGTTGAGGTAATGGGAATGAAAAATGTTGGCGATGCAGCATTGGTGAACAAAGCTAAGATAATCTATGCTTCTACAAGTGGGATTTATGGTCATAATGCAATTGAACAAAGTGTGACCGAAGACATTATGGTGGATCCTAGAACTAGTTATGCAATGGCAAAAAGATATAATGAGCTGTATTTAGCGGCTTTGCATGAAGAGAAAGGATTGGATTGTATCGCATTACGGTATTTTAATGTATACGGACCAAGACAAGACAATCGGATGGTTACCCCATTGTTTATTGAACAAGCTTTAGCAGGAAAGCCTTTAACGGTTTTTGGCACCGGAGAACAAACTAGAGACTTTACGCACATTGATGATACTATTAAATCTACTATTTTAGTAGGAGAACAAGTAACAGGATTTCAGATTTTTAATGTTGCTAATGAAAAGGAGGAAACTATTTTTAACCTAGCTAAGAAAATTAAAGCTGCAACGAAGTCTGATTCTGAAATTAAATTAATCGATGCGCCGAAGAAGCGGTACGATTATGAGGTAGGTAGAAGATTTGGAAATTCTAATAAATTATATTCTTTTGTAGGGTACAAACCTGATACTCAACTTGAGCAGGGTTTGAAAAGGTTGATTGCTTATAAAGAATTAGAAATGGCAGTTTAGTATTTATGGTTAATCCTATAATTCCAGCACAAAATAGTATGGAAACTTCTTATCAATCTCATCAAGCTTGCCTTATTTCTGGTGGCAAGCAATTAAGACCCTTAAAAGGGTATGAACAGCATTATTTAGTTAAAAGTAAAAAAACAGGGTTTGTATTTTGTTCAAGGATACCAACAGAAAAAGAGTTAATTGACCATTACAATACCTATACTCGTAATAATTTCATATCTCCAATTACCATAAGTAACTATCAAGAATTATTACGAAGTTTTGAGCCTTATCGAAAGACAGGAAGAATATTAGATATTGGTTGTGGAGATGGCTATTTTTTAGAAGAGGCTAGGAAAATGGGTTGGGAAGTTTATGGAACAGAATATACAGATGCAGCGATTGAAGTATGTACAGAGAAAGGTATCCAGATGCATCAAGGCCAGCTCAAACCGGCCAATTATGGGTCTGATTATTTTGATGTAATTACTTCATTTGAGGTGATAGAACACATAAATAATCCAATAGAAGAAGTACAGAATATTCGAAGTGTATTAAGGAAAGGTGGAATTTTTTACCTCACAACACCAAATTTTAATGCTACAGAAAGATATTTCTTAAAAAAGGATTATAACATTATTAATTATCCTGAGCATCTTTCTTATTACACACCAAAGACAATAAATTATCTATTAACAAATAATGGATTTAAAAAGCATAAAATTCTTACCACAGGAATAAGTTTAACAAGACTAAAAACAAGTATGGCTATTTCGGAGGAGCCATTAATTTCAGAGGCTTCAACAGATGAAAAATTAAGAGGCCAAATCCAAGGAAGTTTAATACTAAAGGCAATAAAAAACATAGTGAATAATATATTAACACTTATGGGAGTAGGTAATTCCCTCAAAGGATACTTTATTAAGGAATAAATAGAAGATGGAAAAAACACTTAAAGATAAACTGAACGCAAACTATATGAATTATCAATTTATAAACATTGATAATTGTAATATGTGTGGACACACTACGGAGGATGCCAAGGTGTTGGGACGTAGATTAAATGGTACTCAAGGAAAAAGACCCAAAAAGAAAGTCGGTATAACTACTACAGTTATGCAATGCAAAAACTGCCAATTGATTTTTTCTAATCCCATTCCAATTCCTGAAACTTTAGAGCAACACTATGGTGTGCCTCCAGAGTCTTATTGGAAACCAGAGTATTTTGTAGTAAAAGAGAATAATTATAAGCATGAAATAGAAACTTTCAAAAGGCTTAACAAATTACCTGGTGATAACTTAAAAAGTTTGGACATAGGAGCAGGAGTTGGCCATTGTATGATTGCTTTTAGCAGAGCTGGGTTTGATGCTTATGGCATGGAACCTTCCAAACCCTTTTATGACAGGGCAATCGAAAAAATGAAATTATCTTCAGATAGGCTACAATATAAAGCTATTGAAGAAGCGGAGTATCTAGACAATTTTTTTGATTTTATTACAATTGGAGTAGTTTTAGAACACATTTATGATCCTTCTAACGCTTTAAAAAAAGCAATGAATTGGTTAAAGCCAAATGGATTATTGCATATTCAGGTGCCTTCTTCCCATTGGTTAACGAATAGAATAGCGAATACTATTTATAAAATCCAAGGGATGGATTATGTGGCTAATATTAGTCCAATGCATGCTCCATTTCATTTATATGAATTTTCTTTAGATAGTTTTCTAAGGAATGGAGAAAAATTGAATTACGATGTTGTAGAACATCGCTTTTATGTATCTGATACCTATTTACCAAAAATTCTAGATTTTGTATTAAAGCCTTTAATGAATGCCACTGATACAGGGATGTTAATTGAGGTTTGGTTAAGAAAAAAATAAAAAATAAAAAATGGCAACTTCACTTGTTACAGGCGGTGCAGGCTTTATAGGGGCCCACGTTACTAATGAATTAATTAGTTTAGGCCATAAAGTCATCGTATTAGACGATTTGAGTGGTGGATTTGAGGATAATATCCATGCTGATGCGGTCTTTATAGAAGGCTCAATAACAGATTATGATTTAATAAAAATAATTTTTGATAAATATAAATTTGACTATGTATATCACCTTGCTGCATATGCTGCGGAAGGATTGAGTCATTTTATTCGTAGGTTTAATTACAATAACAATCTAATTGGTAGCGTAAACCTAATTAATGAATCTGTAAAGCATGATGTTAAGTGTTTTGTTTTTACATCTTCTATTGCTGTCTATGGAGCTGGTCAACTACCTATGAAAGAAGACATGATTCCTCAACCAGAAGACCCTTATGGTGTGGCTAAATTTGCAGTAGAACAAGACCTTAAGTGTGCACATGAAATGTTTGGTTTGGATTATGTTATTTTCCGACCACATAATGTTTACGGTGAATACCAAAATATAGGAGACCGTTATCGGAACGTCATTGGTATTTTTATGAACCAATTATTACAAGGAAAAGCATTAACTGTTTTTGGAGACGGAGAACAAACGAGAGCTTTTAGTTATATCAGTGATGTGGCGCCATATATCGCTAATTCTGTCAATATTCCTGCTGCTTATAATGAGATTTTTAATATTGGTGGCGATGTTGATTATACCGTCAATGAGTTGGCTAAAACGGTGATGAAAGTCATGAACTTAGAACAACCATTGAGACATCTTCCTGCTAGAAATGAGGTGATGCATGCTTACTCTGACCATAGCAAAGCAAAGCGTATTTTTAATATTCAAGATGATTTTGTAGATCTTGAAGATGGTGTAAGAAAAATGGCAAAGTGGGTGGATAAAGCAGGTTCTAGAGAAACGCCTAAATTCTCGAATATAGAAATTCACGAAAAGCTTCCTGCAATATGGACAGAAGCCTAGTTTTTAACTATAATAGAAAATGGGATTGATGAAAATTAGTTATTCCAAGGAACATAATACGATTATTGACTTTGGTGGAAAACTTATCCACTCCTTCTTAGACATGAATGTAGAGGATATTGATGTAAAGACTGTGGAGTCTTTTGGGGAAGAATGGAGTAAATTTTCTTCTTTTTCTTTAAGTCAAATCAAACAGGCAGGAGATGAATATTTCGATATTCTACCTGAAAATTTACTTAATAAAAATACCTACGTTCTTGATGTGGGATGTGGATCAGGTAGATGGAGCAAGTATTTATCCGATAAAGTTGGCTTTCTTGAGTGTATTGACCCTAGCAAAGCGGTATTAGCCGCTGCTACTTTATTAAAGAATGAAAAAAATATTCGGATCACTCAGGCGTCTGTCGGTAATATACCTTTTCCTGATAATACTTTTGATTTGGTGATGAGTGTTGGGGTTTTACACCATATTCCTAATACAGCAGATGGGATAAAAAAATGTGTAGAAAAGGTTAAAAAAGGTGGCTTTTTTTATGTCTACCTTTATTACAATATGGATGGTAGAAATATTATTTATCGAACTTTATTTAAAATCTCTAATTTCATTCGATATTTTATCTCGAATTTACCAGCTTTTCTAAAGAAAATAGTTTGTGATATAATTGCTTTTACAGTTTATGTTCCTTTAGTAATGTTAGCAACAATTGTAAAGGCTTTATTTGGAAAAATGTATAGAAAATTTCCCCTAGCTTACTATGTTGGCAAAAGTTTAAATATTATTCGAAATGATTCATTAGATAGATTTGGCACCCCCTTGGAACAGCGCTTTACTAAACAACAAATAACAACTATGTTAGAAGATGCTGGCTTGGAAAATATCCAATTTTCTAACGGAGTTCCTTATTGGCATGTTGTCGGACAAAAAAAATAATCGAATTGAAAAAAGTATTGATAATAGCTAATCATTATGCCAATCGTTCTCCCGGACAAAGATTCCGATTTGAACAATATTTATCTTTTCTAAAAGCTAATGGATATGAATGTCATCTTTCCAATATTATAACTAAGGAAGACGATAAGTATTTTTATAAACCAGGAAATTACCTTCGGAAAGGACAAATAATTTTTAAAGCGATTGCTAAGCGATTGGGTAATGTAATACGTCTAAATCAGTATGATTTAATACTTTTGTTTAGAGAAGCCTTACCATTAGGAACTACTTTTATTGAGTCCTTATTCAAAAAACGAAAAGCAAAAATAATTTTTGATTTTGATGATGCAATTTGGCTGCAAAATGTATCTGATGGAAACAAGGCATTAGCTTTTCTTAAAGATGCTTCTAAAACAGCGAATATCATCAAATTATCCGATATGGTTTTTGCAGGCAATCAATATTTAGCAGATTATGCAAGTGACTATTGTAATAATGTAAATATTGTGCCTACTACCATAGATACAGAAGAATATCAACCAGTTCCTGTCGAAAAAGATAGGTCCAAAGTTTATATTGGTTGGAGTGGTAGTATTACCACCATTCAGCACTTTAAATATGCTATACCTGCCCTAAAAATCTTAAAAGAAAAATATGGAGAGCGTGTAGCTTTTCAAATAATAGGAGATGGTTCTTATAAAAATGAATTATTAGGTATTCAAGGATTACCTTGGAAAAAAGCAACGGAACTACAGGATTTATGTAAGATTGATATAGGTTTGATGCCACTCCCTGATGATAAATGGTCTAAAGGGAAATGTGGTCTGAAAGGATTGCAATATATGGCCTTAGAGATTCCAACCATCATGTCTCCAGTAGGAGTTAACTCAGACATTATTGCCCATGGAGTTGATGGTTACTTAGCTAGCTCAACCGAAGAGTGGGTAGATTGCATGAGTCAACTAATTGAAAACCCAACCTTAAGAATTCAAATGGGGAAGGCTGGACGACAAACAGTTGTAGAAAAATATTCTGTTGCAGCAAATAAAGAATATTACTTAAAATATTTTAACGAGGTATTGGCAAAGGTTTAATTCGAAGTTTTTTTCTTCTTTTATAGTTATCCAAAAGGATAAATAAAGCTAATAAATAGAAAGGTAGACAAGGAATTTTATATCGAGCCAAAGCACCAAAATTAAAAGTACTAAAACCTACTGCAAAAGCAAAGGTTAAGGAAAAAACAAAACAAAATAAAAGACTAGGGTCTTGAAGTGATAATTTAATAGTTCTTAATAAACCTACCTTAAATAAAATATAAATTGTGAAAAGTAGGAATAAAAGTGCTTCAAGACCACTTAATACTAGTATAGGTTTTTTAATCTCCCATAAATAAGGTCGAAAAAGAGTGGCATTGATTGCTAATGGAACAGCTTTTAAAAGTCCAGCAGGAGAAGAGTAATCAATATCTCCTAGATTAAATCCCGCCCCTGATTGCTTACCTATATATTCCATCCAAGCCTGACTTCCTTCCACTGTTTTCAATATATTATCCAAACTATACTTTTCTACTTGTGCGCCGATTGTAGATGCCATAAGGAAGGCACATCCGAGCATTATTAAAAGAAAAAAGGGCATAGATAAACGTCTCAATTGTTTATTCCGAATCTTTTTACTATAAATAATAAATAACCAGATTGTAATAGCTGGGGCAAAAGCTAAAATAATGTATATCTTAATTTTTATTAACAAGTAAGCAGAAATAATTAAATAAATAGAAGCTTTAAACTGTTTCTTTCTTTTAATAAATAAATGATAAACAGACCACATTAAATAGCCTAATGCAGCAGTGGTAATCGTATCCTTTAATAATCCAGCAGAACCCCAAAAGAAAACAGAAGGAATAAATAAAGTAGCAATTGCTATTTTTTTATGTAAATGAGGATATAATTCATAAAATACCTCACAAATCTTCCAACAGCCCAAGAAAGAGAAAAAGCCAAGGAGCATTCCAGTTGATAAGTAGGAGTTGGCTGTAATAAATGATAGTATTGTCCCAATTTGTGCAACACGAGTACTAGCGGTTTCTCTAAAGATATAATTGGTCCAATGAATATATTTTATCGCTTCTGCGGGAGCGTCTTCTTTGGTATCTATAAATAATAATTTTAATCCAATTTCAGGTTCTGTGAAAATAGCAGATTTTATATTGAGTCCTGCTCTCCAATAATCAAAAGTATCTCCTCCTCCATAATAATAATTATACAAAATAGCA
>CAYMSC010000005.1:3920-39418 GCA_964392805.1 uncultured Saprospiraceae bacterium | reverse complement strand
AACGTCAAAAGCCCTCACAACATGACGTTATGAAGGCTTTTGTACCCGGAGCGGGAATCGAACCCGCACGGCCGCGAAGCCACAGGATTTTCTTACCAACTACAGCTTTCGCTGCCATTTCGACGATTTGTCGAAACTTTGTGGTCTGGACTTTCTCTTTACCGTGTTCTCGAAAGAATTTAGGTACTTCCCATTAAGTCTCTACACTTTCCAATCAATTTTTTGAAAGGCTTAGCTCGGGATTGCCATCAGCACTACCTGAAAGGTTTCCCCGAATTTGAGAAGTTCTACTCCAAGGATTTCTCCAAGGGCACTCAAATTTTGAAACTGAAATGAATGTAAGTACTTTTAAATTTTAGATTTAAAATTTTACATTTTCAATTTACAAGTTTAAGTCCTGCGTGTCTACCAATTCCACCACCCGGGCAGGTGGTGTGCGATTAAATCGACACAAAAAAAGTCTTCGCATTTGAAGACTTTGAGCGAAAGACGGGATTCGAACCCGCGACCCCGACCTTGGCAAGGTCGTGCTCTACCAGCTGAGCTACTTTCGCTTGAGAAAAACGCTTTCTTTAAAAGCGAGTGCAAATATAAAACCTTTGTTGGCAATAAGTCAAGTGATAAGGACTTATTTTTAAATATTTTTTCAAAGAAAGAGCATAAAGTACCTGTTAAGTACTTTATACTCAGTTATTTATCTGCATATTTTTTTTACAAATGTAATTTAGCTTTTCTTGCTAAAAGCAACTCCTCTGACTCTTCTCGTTCAGGGTCAGGTACGCAACAGTCTACTGGGCAAACAGCAGCGCATTGAGGTTCTTCGTGAAAACCTTTACATTCTGTACATTTATCAGGAGAGATATAATAAAAATCTTCTTCTACAGGTTCATTTGCATCATCTGCGTCTACAGATTTGCCTCCCTCTAGCTCATACGCACCAGAAACATCAGTTCCGTCAGAAACTGCCCATTCTACACCTCCTTCATAAATAGCATTGTTTGGGCATTCTGGTTCGCAAGCGCCGCAATTTATGCACTCGTCAGTAATCATGATAGCCATAATAATAAGTTTAGTCTTTTTAATTAAATAGTCACAACTTTAATAGTATGTTTAAGAGCTTGTTGGAAATTTATCCTTTGGGTTAAGAAATAAGATTTTTAAACATATTCTAAAGCAGTTGTTAGTAATTAATACCCTTTTTTCAAGTAAAAAGTTCTGTAAAAAGTATTTTTTCTACAAAAACTTGAAGGTGTAAAATTAAATCATTCGAGAGTCATAAACAATGGGGATACAACGCAAAAAGAAATCCCAAATCTTCTAAAGAAGACTTGGGAAACTTTTGTGTGTGTAAGTAGGTGTAAATAAGAATTGTATTTTTAAATCAGTATTCTAGTTTTTAAATAAAAAGAATTATTTAATCGTAACTGCTCAGAATAGAGAGCAGAGATTAGAGAAAAGAGATAGAAATCTATAAATCCTTTTTTTTCAGTAAAAAACCGAAAAAATTATTGACAATTCTTGGATATTCTCTCTTCTCTCAATGAAATGGTCTCTGCTCTCTAATCTACTAGATAGTTACATTTAATCTAGAATAAGCATTGTTTTCGTCATTTTTCCAGCCGATGATGCTAATTGATAATATAATAAACCATTTGCTGGTAAATCTCGTCGTTCTAAAGTAATCGTATGCGTACCTTTCCCATAATCTCCTTTAATCGTTTTCAAAATTTTCCCAGTCATATCCATTATGGTAAAAGTAGTAGTCGATGCTTCTGCTAAATAGAAACTAATGTCCGTACTTTCTCCAAATGGGTTTGGTCGATTCTGATATAAATCAAAAGTTTTGTCCGTATACTCGTTTCCGTCAAAAATTAAATCAACCGCCAATAATTCCTCATCCGTTGTATAGGCTTCTGCTTCGGTAAGGGATGAATTAATACTTAGCATTTCGCTAAGTAAACCATCCTTTTGGGCAGTAAATCTTAAAGTAAAGAAAGCAGCATTTTCTGGTAATTTTGCTGACCCATTTCTATTCCAACTTGTCGTCAATAGTCCTCTTTTAGCAAGTGTATAACCAAAATAATCAGCAGAGACTATACCATCTTCCCAATCTTCAAAAGTCAATCCGTCATACGCCAAGGTAAATTGATAGCCATCAATGTTAGCAGTTTCTTTTAATTTAAAATCTACGGTATAAGATTGTCCTGCTTGCACTTCTTGGTCCTTCACTTGAAAATTAAGCGAACCATTAAAACTTCTAGCTTCACTAGCCATTAAAGCACTAGGTCTAGCATTTCCATTGATGTCACCAACTTTTACTGCCATAAAATCAAGCAGTACATTTTCATCAATAGCCGTTATCGTATGTTCTTGCTCATAGCCTTCTATCAAAGGATTTGGCGCATTCATAGGATAAGCCATGTTCACAAATTTCCAACTTTCATTATTTGGAAAATCTGTAATAATATTTAAAATCAATTGTCGAGTTATCACCATATCAAAAGCCGTAATCGCTCCCGATTGATTGACGTCTGCTGCAATATAATTATATGGAGAATCAAAAGTTTGTAAGCCTAAAATATGTTTTTGCATTAAGACTAAATCAAAAGTAGATACGCCGTTTAGTGGTTGTTTATCTTTCATTGGTCTAACGGTATAATCAGCACCTTTCTCTACTTGATACTCAAAAGAACCACTGCCATCGGTAGTAACCATTGCAGGCATTTCTCCTGTGCCGCTCATGAAAACTTCCACTGCTTCTACCATATCTCCAGTAATTGTTTGAATACGACCAGCAATCGTTGGTCTAGGTTCACCACAGTTTTTTGCAATATCTGTAATAATAATCGTAGCAGCACAAAGACTAAATAAAGGAGCCTCATCAATCACGTACAAATTGGCGGTAGTTTCTCCTAAAGAGCCACAATCTAAATTGATAGAAGTTGGTAAATTCAAGACTTCCATTAAGTTCGTTGGAGGAGGTATTCCCAATGCAGGATGCCAAATTCTTAAATCCAAATCACTTGTAGCTGTACAGTTATCAAAGCTATGCGCATTAATATCATTAGCAGTCACATTGACGGTACCATCTGTACTCAAATTTAGTTGGGCAGTTTGACAAAATACGGTTGGTCTTTGACAATCTTGGAAGGTAAAAGACCTTTCTTGCGCCCCAACGTTTCCACAATTATCGGAAGCAGTGAATCTAATACTGTAAGTTCTATTCGGTTGAACAACATAATAAAATTCACTCCCAGTTCCAGCACTAAGTCTCACGTCTCCTTCAAAAATTTCATAACTAAAATCCAAATCATTACTAGCCGTACAGTCCATGCCTGTGGCAGAGAATAATCGTAAAGTATCACATTCATAAGGAGCTGCACCCGGTGTCACATCTGCCTCTCCTAAAGGAGCTGCATCAGGAACGCCAACAATACAAGTATTTACATCTGCAATCGAAATAATAGGGGCATCATTATCCATAACAATGATTACTTGGGTATAAGTAAAATATCCTTGAGTGGACAAATCAATTCCAAATACACTTTCACTAGAAGTAAATGTTCTTTTGGAATTAGTGGTTACTGTTCCAGCTATCTGGTCTCTTGGTAATTGGAAAGGATTCTGAACATCTGAATGTTGACAGCCATTAATGACCTGCCATTCTCGTAATATTTTAAAACAAGAAGCATCCGTCGTTTCAAAAATTTGGTCATTTACTTCCCATCCAATTTGGTCACAAGTTCCTCTATTTATAGCGAGTAACATTTCTGGAATATTACCAACATCTGTTGTACCACAATTTAGTACGGTATCAGCAGGAAAAGTAATAGACCAACCCGGACGATAATCAACTCTAATATTTTGAAAGAACCAAGGAAAAGAAGTATTATCAATTGACCTAGTTCTAAATCTTCTTTGCATAACTTGTACTCCACAAGCCTCTTTTAATAATTGATATTCTTGTTCAATACCAGCATTAACACAAACAGTATTGGTAATATCACAAGCAGGGTTACCAAATTGACTATTAAGTATCTCTGCTAAATCATCATCAATTGGTTGCCATTCGGTCTCATCAAAAGCTCGATTTTCATTGGCATCTGTTGATTCACCTAAGAAATTTGATTCCAAGTCATCACAAAAGTTTGTGGCATCAGGTAAATTTCGGCAAACAGACTGTGCTTGACTTTCTGGTATTATCGTCAACCAACATCTATTATAATTACCACTTTTATCAATGACTAATAATTGTACTTTAACTACTGAATTCATATCGCAACAACCAATCTCAATCGTTGAGGACCATCCGTTGGCTCCAGTAGTTGAACCAAATGTAGTCGCTACAAAATCATTGATTTCTGCTGGATATTCCGTATCGCTACCACAAATCGTTCTTCTAATTAAAACAGTATCTAAACCACAAGCATCAAATGAACCATCACTAATATCTTCGGCAGCAATGGACAAATTGCCAAAAGCTAAACTAACAATTAATTCGTCAGAACAGATAGCCGTAGGAGTTGTCTCATCCGCTATATTAAAGTAGACATTACAAACATCAGAAGTATTCCCACAAGCATCTCTCAACGCATAGGCAACTCTATATGCTCCTACTTCTAATGGGTCTAAAAAAGCCAATCGAGTAGCCACTCTAATTCCAGTCGCAACGCTAAAAATACCTTGTTCAACCGTTACTAATGCGCCACCACAATTATCTGTTCCACTAGGCAAAGTAATGGTTTCTGGTAATCCTGTACATCCATTAAAAGCGGTTGAAAAAACAAAAGGATTGGTTAAGCTACCAAGCGTATTTCCTGACGGGCAATTAACTAAGGGAGCAATCGTATCTCTCAATAAGATAAATTGAGTATCTACTGAGATTGGGTCGCCTACATTATCGCAATCATCAAACAGCGTGAAAATTCTAAGAATATTGGAGTTAGCCCCACAAGTACCCGGAATAATTTGATCCTCAAAGATTAAATCAAAATTACAGAAAGAATTTTCTGTTGTAATAATTTGGTTAGCAATACCATTTCCGTCAGCATCAAGCATTGGCCAACCTGTTATTGCAGGGTCTGTATTTGAACCACAATCCAAAGTAGTATCTCTAGGTGCAGCTAATTTTTCAGGTCGTTGAATAGTAACATTTTGTATAGCTGTACTTGAATTTCCACATAAATCATATGCTGTCCAAGTAACTTGTATTACCTTGTCTGCTTCACAATCTCCTCCTAGATTAGTAGGAATAATGGCAACTAATCTATCAATCTCACAATTATCAATAACCGTTGGTGTAGGTAATGAGCTCTGTGTCAAAGACATGTCGAAGCAGCCAAAAATGCTAACATCAGGAATATCAACAAACACAGGCTTGATACCGTCAATCAGTTGAACTACACTAGAACAGGAGTCAATCGTATTAATCATACAACCATTTTCATTGACTTGTAAAGTTCTAAATATAGATACTTCATAGAAAGTATTACAAGTAACATTACCGCCTTCTCCTGCATTTAGAATAGGAAAATTTGGCCCTGTTCCTACCACGTAACCTGTATCTGTTTTAACGCTTATGGTATAAGTTTGAGCAATAGAACTGGTTTCGGTATCACAACTATTTTCTAAAAGGTCATCAGGTAAGAGCATCGTCGAACATCCTTGACCAATAGCAGTTATAATCGTATCGTTACAAGCCAATGCAGGCGATGATACACTTACGCTGTTAGAAGTAGTGATAGTTGTATCGGCTAATAATTTATAGGTAATATCATAAATCCCAATTGGGAAAACAGGGAATGATAATTGCCCCGCAGGAAGCGTATCTCTAAAATCACAATAGGTAACAATAATATCATCATTAGTTAATAAACACTCGGAGCTACTTCTACTAATTGTTGGTGTTCTAAAATTAACCCTAGTTTTTAAACTATCACAAGAAGCAGCAGCAAAAACATTGTCTGGCCTATTCAAAAAGGTAACGCCTTGCAATTCACAACTCACTAATGCTTCCCAACCAGCACCTTTAAAATCATCGCCATTAGTTGTAAAGACAAAAGTTAAACAACCCGTAGCGTTAATATTTGGATCACAATTAGACCGTACCCATCCGCCATTAATCTGAGAGATACTATTACCACTACCTCTAGCAATAAAAGTAGCGGTTGTATCTATACCGTCAAAAACAGCTAATGTATCTCCTACTGCTAAATCAAATGATTGAAAAGCAACACTTAAAACTTGACCAGTAACATTAGGGCAAATAGTCATTTCATTATACCGAGCCGAACCATCTCTATAAGTATGTACGCCATCGCTAATAAATCTATTATCTGCAGCACAATCATTAATAGTCGCTAAACCACTTACATCAGGTTGAAATGGAATAACTATTGTTTGGTCAGCGCCACAAGCTGTTTCATAATGACAGAGATTGCTAATAGACAAAATATCTGTCCCATTAGTTACTGTGATGGAGTAGCCAATATCATCTACATGGATACCATTCAAAACATATTGGCTCAAGCCATTTCCAAGGTCAACTTCGGTTAATGTCTGTCCTGTTGCCCCTGTTGAAAAAGGAATCAATGGATGTGGTATACCACCTAAAACTGGGGGAAACGCCCCAATTGGACTGGTAAACAAACCACTTATCGAACTGATATACCAAGTTTCTCCTGTTTGAGAAGCTACTGTTATCGTTTCTGAAAATTGACCATCTCCAGCACCATTTGCCGTTTCATTATTCAAACAATTACAAGGGTCAGCAATAGTTGGGTCAAAATCATCATTTAGAATATAGCCATTTCCAATAGAATCAGCAAAAATAATATTTCGTCCTCCAACTTGGATATTACTTAATTTAACAAGGAATAATTCATCAATTTCTGTAATGCCGTCAGCGATTACATCAATAGAAATTGATAATGTTTCGTTGGCAGTTCCAACAAAATTTAAGACACCTGATTTGGCTATATAGTCCGCATCGGCAATGGTAGCCGAACTATCACAAGTTGCAAAATCGACCATTAATGGATTATCGATATCGTTATCTAAAGTAACAGTAAAATTATAGGTTGTTAGCCCATTATTTCCTTCATCAAGACTAATATTATCAATAGCCAAAAGACCAATGTCGTCATTGAGAATCGTTCCTACACCTATACTATCCGTAAAAAAAGCAGCTCTATTTCCAGGGAGGATTTCTGTAAGTACTAATTTAAAATACTCGTCTAACTCAACTATATTATCACCATTTACGGCGATCCTAATAGTATCCGTTATCGCACAATCCAGAAAAATAGTATCTATCTTTTGCACATAGTCTATTCCAGCAATTGCGGTACTGTCCATGGTATTAAAGACAATACCTAAAGAATCTACGGGATTACTAGTTGTTACCACAAATTCAATAAAATCAACGCCCGTATTTCCTTCCACAATTATTGGGTCGCTAATAGCAATAAAGGAAGTATCATTATTGATAATAGTACCAATATTAAGGCTATCATCATTTTGGAATAAAAGGGTTCGACCAAAAGCATCAATATTAGAAAACAAGAGATTTAAGGTTTCGTCAAGTTCTACTTTTGTATCATTTTGAATCTCAATTTTGATAGTATCTAAACCAAGGAAGGTATAACCTACCCCTGTTCCACTACCTGTTCCTAAACCCGCAGTTGAAAAATAGTCACTACCTGCAGTTGCCGTTCCGTCTAGCGTCATAAAATCGAAAGTAAAATTAGTATCTAATTCTCCTTCCATGTTAACAACGAAGCATAAAGAATCTGTATTGGCATCTCCTTCAATGATAGCAACATCTTGAGCATAGAGAAAAGAGGTGTCGTTATTGATAATCGTACCAACTCCAATATCATCTTCAATAAAAATGGTATCAGTTGTACCAGAAACAGTAACTAGCCGAACCTTTAAATATTCATCTAGCTCTGTTTTTTTATCTGCTAATACAGGTACTTTAATCGTATCTGTAAGACTTCCACCATTTTGGAAATGTAGGACATCTCCTATGGGGATAAAATCAGTATCGCTATTTCTGTCGATAAGGAAACCACCTCTAGCGGTACTATCCATTGAAGTAAACCACAATCTAAAATCAGAGTTGATGTCTCTACGTTCTACAACAAAATGAAGCGTATCTATCATCATGGTATCATTACCTTCGATGATAGTAGCATCTTGAATAGAGACTGTATCATGAACCATCATAGCTAAATTAGCCAGTGTTGTATTGTTGGTCGATACTTGCTCTATTTTCTCGGTTGGATTAATAAATACCCAATCTACCAGTTTTGTAAAAAAACTAGCTACCATAGAAAGGGAAAATGTTAAAGAGATTAGCGTTCTCATTGTATATTTTCTTAGTAAATTAAAATATTATCTGTCTGTTTACTATGTATAGTAAAGTCGAGAACAGACTTAGTTTAGTTTGTGTAGTTTGGTTACTAAGAATTGGAAATATATCAGTTAAAAATTAGTACTCGACGCTATCAAAATCAATACAAAAAGTATCTATTTTCATAGTAGGTCTAACCAATTTTGTAAAATATTTTGGTAGGTGAAGTTTTGTAGAATTGTAAGTGTAGGAAAATAAGTAAAGTGTGTGTAAGTTGTTACTTATTTTTTATTATATGAGCAAAGTGTGTGTAAGTAGATATACTCATAAAACAGACTGCATTCGATTTCTTCCAGCGGTAGAAAGTCAAAATCTGAAGCCATACTTCTTTAGAAGTATTCAATAAAATTTTAAGAAAAAGATAAAGGATTCAGAAAAAATTGGTTGGTATATTTTAGTCCAATTATTCTGTATGGATAAGGAAAGTTTAAATTCGATAATAAATATCGCTTTAAAAGTGCTGGAAGTGCAGCGGTTTGCTGCTTATTGCCTTTTGGCAATAAAGGTGTAAAAAATTTTCTCATGGAATAATAATGTGTTTTAAGGAGTTGTCGTTTTAAACCTATAAATAAGGTTGTCTGAGTAATTAAAACTCCTCTATTAGTTTTCTCACAGACAATAGGAATAAGCCAAATTCTGTTCCAAAACAAAGCAATTTTATCTTTTTAAAACACCTATTTTTTTTTATAATTTTTATTTGATTGATTATCAACTAAATATAAGATAAAAATGAATATAAATTATTATTTGCTTTAATTCATTATTTATTATAATGTATCTTTTGCTGCGTTACTTTTAAAATAATTTTTCGTTATTCCCCAAAAAAAACCTACTATATGAGATGTCTTTTTATTAGCCTATTTTTAGTTATAACGTTGGTCTTGTTAGATAATTTTTCCCTTTCAGCGCAAACAGATTCTTTAAAAGCTGGCGAATATTATCAACAAGCCGAAGCTTTACTACTAAAAGGAAAAGCTGATAAAGCCCTAAAATTTTTCAGAAAAGCTACTACTGCCAACGAAAAATTGACAGCTGCATGGAGGGGTTTAGGAATTTGCAATGAGTTATTGGAAAATTATGATTCTACAATTGTTCAATATCAAAAAGTAATTCGTTTGAATCCTAATTTTTCTAGAGTACTCTATTTTGAATTAGGTCGAGTTTATTATAGAAATGGGCAATATCAACGGGCTTTAGATTTCTTTTATCAATTTGAAAAATTACAAGCAAAAAACATTCGCACTTTTGGCTTTAATGGAGCAAAAGAAAAACAATTTGAAATCCGTTATTTGGAAAATCTTCCTCGAAGTATACAGGAATGTAAAAACGCATTAGCATTGCTAAATTTTTCCAATGTCAGCTATATTCAAAACTTAGGACCGTCCATTAATACTGCACAGAATGAATATTTTCCTTATATTTCTAATAATCAAAAATTACTCTTTTACACTTCTAATACCTTTGATAAGGTGACTAAGAAAATATATAATGAAAATCTAAATTTCAGTTATAATCGAGAAGAATGGCAGAAAGGAAAAATAGTCGATAGCCTCATTACAACGGGCAAAGATGAAGGCATGAGTACATTTACAAGAGATGGCAGACTAATGATTTATACCGCTTGCCAACAAGAAGGTGTCTTGGGAAATGGTTGTGATTTGCGTAAAGCTGTAATGCTTAAAGATTCCGTCCTAAGCATAGAAACATTAGAAGGACCAATAAATTCTGAATTTTGGGAATCGCAAGCAGCATTAAGTTGTGACGGAAATAAGCTTTTTTTTGCGAGTAATAGAAAAGGAGGCTTAGGATTAACCGACCTTTGGATAAGTGAACGTCAACCTGACGGAAATTGGGGAGAACCCAAAAACTTAGGCAATAGTATCAATACCAAAGGATACGAAGAAGCACCATTTATAACCAACGACGGGAAAACACTTTTCTTCTCCTCAACAGGACATTTGGGAATGGGGGAGCAAGATATTTTTATGAGTCATTGGAATGAAAAAGGATATTGGGAATCCGCCATTAATTTAGGTCCACCCATAAATACAGCAGCAAGAGAGTTGGGATTTTTTTTAACTTCGGATAATAAAACAGGTTATTTTGCCTCTGACAAAAAAGAAGGGTTTGGAGGAATGGATATTTATAAATTTGAAATGCCCAACCAATTTGAGGTTGCTCCTTCCACTTTTGTTGAAGGTTTTATTAAAGATTCGCTGACCAATGCGCCCATAGAAACCTACGTAGAGACTGTTACAAGAGGCCGTATTAAGACCGATAAAAATGGTCGTTTCTTTTTTTGTTTACCTGCCGAAAAAGATTTGTCAGTTACTATTAAAAAAGAAGGATATTATCCTTATCAGAAAACTACTTTCATTCCTAAATGGGATAATAAATCTTTATTTCAAATCACTTATTATTTACAAGCCATTCCAACAGAAATCCCAGACATCGTAGAAATCAATCCTGTTTTAAAAGATACCGTAGAAAAATTAAGTGTCCCTATCCTCCACACCGTTTATTTTGAATTTAATGACTTTGGTTTGAATCCAGCAGCAACTAAATTTTTGGATAAACTATTTGCTACGCTTAGGTCCGAAAATTTCAAAAAAGTAGAAGTCATTGGCTACGCAGATAGTACTGGTTCTAGTGATTATAATATGGATTTATCAACTAGAAGAGCAGCAAATGTCGCTAAATATTTACGCTTAAATGGTATTAATTCCAAAGAGATGATTACCTTGGGGAAAGGAGCGAACAATCAGTTCGATAATAATCGATTTAATCGACGAGTAGAAATTCGTTTTCAATGAAATAAGAGTCGAGAGCAGAGAATAGAGAACAGAGATTTTAAAATGAATAAGATGGAAGTTATTACATCAAAAACGGATGATAGTCCATCTAAGTTTATCTCTATTCTCTCAACGAAGTGGTCTCTATTCTCTACTCTAAATAGCAAAAAATTATGCAGCATATTTTAATTACAGGCGGGAATGCAGGAATAGGCAAAGCCACTGCTATCGCATTAGCTAAGAAAGGCGCGAAAATAATCATCGCAAGTCGCAATGATACCAAAGCAGCAGCAGCCGTAGCAGCAATAAAAGCAGCGGCTAAAAATGAAGAAATTTATAGTCTGAATTGTGATTTGGCAAGTTTTGATTCGGTGAGAAATTGCGCTCAAAATTATAGAAAACAATTTGGTCAACTAGATATTTTAATAAATAATGCGGGGCTAGTAACCGACAAATTACAATTCACCAAAGACGGTTTTGAATTGCAAATAGGCGTTAATCACCTCGGTCATTTTTTATTAACGACTCAATTAATAGATTTATTAGAAAAAGCGGAAGAACCGAGAATCATCAATGTTAGCTCAAAAGCACATTATAGTGGCAAAATTAATTTTAATACTTTTAAAGGAGAAGTAGGTGCAAAAAAATACAAGGGGATGTTAGCTTATGCCCAATCAAAATTAGCCAATATTTTATTCACCAAAGAATTAATTCGACGCTATCCTTCAATATGTAGTCACAGTCTGCATCCTGGCGTAGTCGGAACAGAAATAGCCCAAAAGAACGATAATAAAACTTTGTGGAAAGTGATGTGGAAAGTTTTCTCTCCAGTTATGTTAAGTCCCACAAAAGGTGCAAAAACATCTGTTTATTTAGCTTCCTCACCAGAAGCTTTAAAAACAAATGGAAAGTATTTTGATAAGCAAAAAGAAGTAGCACCAGCGGAAATTGCTAATGATGCGGCATTAGCGAAAGAACTTTGGGAAGTAAGTAAAGAATTGGTACAGACAACAGTAAATAGTTAGCAGTTCAAGACATAATAGCCCGTAGGGGCTGAAAGCTCTTAGGAACGCGATAAAAATAAATGGAGATTCTCGTCGGACGATTAGTTAAATAAACGATTCATTTTAAGTGTTTTAGCTAACCGTTCGACTTTAAAGAATCTGCATTTATTTTTATCTTACTACTTAGTATTGCTTATATGTATTATTTTTTTCCAAAACTATATCTTTTAACTTCTAAAGTTATTTACTTCTAATTTGCTCCAAAAGAGCGTCCATATCTACATTTTTTTCAATTAATTCAATAGCTCTTGCCACTTTCCAAGGAGTACTCGTATTAATTTTCACTTCAATGCGGCTAATTTTTAAAACAGAACCATAGGTATCTAAAAAAGTACGGACCACAGGAATTTTATGCTCTTGGATATATTCTAAGCAAGCACCACTAATTGAACCATGTCCCGTAGCGACAATGCCTGATAATGGGGATTTATCCAAACCTACCAAATTAGAAATTGATTGAATTTTTTCAATAGCATCTGCGACTCTTTGGGCACTAACTACTAACAATAAATCCTTAGAACTCTTCAGTTCTCCTAAGTCAATTAAAGACCCTGCTAAAATATCTTCTACTTTATTATCCAATTGGTCATCATTAAAACTAACAACACCATTAATTGCCTTAGCGACTGTTTTCATCAATGGAAAAGCCAAACTTTTATCATATGGAATTACGCCCAAAAGCGGCAAACCAATACTCTCCAAATATTTACCAACATAGGTACTAACTTTATCAATTTTTTCGGGCTTAACTTTATTGATAATAACACCAAGAATTGGAATATTTAGCATCTGAAATTTTGCCAGACATAAAGCAAGCATATCAATAGTACTTCCAATACCCCCTTCAACTACCATGATAACATTAGCATCAATCATCTTTGCAACGTCAGCATTCGATAAATCAACAATGCTCCCAACACCGGGATGCCCCGTGCCTTCATAAATAATTAATTCATTGGATTCATCCAATTGTTCTCTAGCATATTTAATCCGTTCTGGATAAGCGTAATTCTCTGGATTATCGATAAAAGCAGATGTAGCTCCTTTTCCTAAAATAACAGGACTATGAATATCCGCATCTAATTTAAATTTCATTAAATCCGCAAAAAGAACAGCATCTTTATCCACCTCCATACTATTCAAATACAAGGATTTTTGCCCAACAGGCTTACAATAACCAATCTTTAATCCTTTTTTCATAAATGCTGCGACAAGACCAAGAGTAGAGGTAGTTTTACCAACATGTTGGCTTGTTGCTGCTACATATATGCTTTTTAACGCCATATTATAAAAAGTTTTTTCTGGGAAATTTATGCAAAAGAACGATGAAAAAATAAATTGCGGATTTTCTACTGAAAGTTGTTGGGATTTATAATTGATTGATAACCAATTTAAAAAATCAATTGTAAATCTAAAAACGTCATTTATTTTTTCACCAATACAAAAGAACGAAATTGAACGGAAAAGTAAACATTTTCTGTAAAAAATGAAGATAAAATATATTACAAAAATATATTATATTTTCTTGGATTGTAAAGACATTATAATATCTTTGTATTAGAGACAAATCATTCAAAGTTTTAAAGCTAATAATAATTTCTATTAAAAAAGGAATTAAGAGACGACGAAAAAGGCCTTCCGAGTAAATTCAAACTCAAAGTTATTTTCCCATTTATAAAAAAAGGATTCGCTTTTTAGCGAAAAAAACGATAAATAAATTCCAAATTAGTTGCGATTTGGAAGCTAAATAAATTCCTGAAATGCCAGTGACGGGATAATTTTTGGCAGGTAATGCAGCTTAAAAACCTATAATTAATAGCGTGAATTTTCCTGAACATTTCCAAAAGTCCTAGTTGAAAATTGACCCTAAAGTCTACTTTTCTAAGGAGTTAAAAAAGTCAATTTCAACTGTATTAATTAGAGTTAAGGGAGATTAAACTACTATGAAACACTATGAAATAATGGAGGAGGGAATTGTACTGCTTCTGTCCAAAATCTTGATTGTTTTTGGAGATATTATTTATAATAACATAAAATAGTTTTTGGGAAGGAAGAATATTCCTCCTTCCCAAACTCAATTTAAGCTTTTGCTTTTTTCTTTTCGATTATAGCAGCACCTTCATTCATCACTTTTGTCTGATGATTGATTGATTCTTGGTGAATAGCCGTCAAAACTTGTGTAACAAAACCATCACTTAATCCTTTTGCTCTTCCTTTTTTCACAGATGTTTCCAAGATTTCATTCCACCGACCAGATTGAAGGATAGAAATATTGTTTTTCTTTTTATACCTTCCAATATTTTCAGCCAACTTCATACGCTTACCATATAAAGCCAATAGCTCATTATCCAAATTATCTATCTTTTGACGTAAATCATCAATATGCTCTAAAAATTCTACATCATTGGTAGACTCCACGCGAATTTTTAAACCTTTCACTAATTCACCAAAAACAGCAGGCGTAATTTGTTGAGCTGCATCACTCCAAGCATCGTCAGGAGTTGGGTGTACTTCTGTCATTAAACCGTCCATCTGCAAATCCATTGCTCTCTGAGCAACCATTGCCAAAGTATCTCTACGTCCACAAATATGGCTATTATCACAAACCATCTGAATCCCCGGCACCAATCGCTTCAATTCAATTGCTAATTGCCACATTGGTTCATTTCTATAGTTAGAATTACCAAAAGAAGAAAAACCTCTATGAATAACTCCAATTTTAGTAATACCTGCTTTAGCAATTCTTTCAATTGCTCCCATCCATAACTTTACATCAGGATTGATAGGGTTTTTAATCATAACAGGAATGTCTGTTCCTTTAAGGGCATCGGCCACTTCTTGAACAGAAAATGGATTTACCGTAGTTCTAGCTCCTAGCCAAAGCACATCAATACCATGTTTCAAAGCTTCAAAAACATGTTCTCTATTCGCTACTTCCGTAGTTACTTTTAAACCAGTTTCTTTTTTTACTTTTTGTAGCCATTTTAAACCAATGACACCTACTCCTTCAAAAGAACCTGGACGAGTACGAGGCTTCCAAATACCAGAGCGAAAGCAATCAATTTTTTGTTTAGCTAATGCGTGAGCAGTTGTTAATACTTGCTCTTCAGACTCAGCACTACATGGGCCTGCAATCACTACAGGTTGCCCAGCGGGCTTGTCAAATACGGGGTTTATTTTAATATCCATAACTAAAGATTTAATAAGTAGGTAATTTTCTAGGAGAACGGTGAATGATGAATTCATCATTCATCGTTTATCATTCCTCATTTCCAGAAGTCGCTACTCGATGATTTTTTTAATGTTATTTGCTTCTTCTATTAATTGATAAAATTGTTCAAAATCTTTTTTGATAAGTAGGCTTCTAAACTTAGATAGTGTTTCAATGTATTCATCTAAAATAGCTAATACATTGTCTCTATTTTGTCGAAAAATAGGTACCCACATATCTGGAGAACTCTTAGCCAAACGAACAGTAGAACCAAATCCACTACTCGCTAACTCAAAAATTCGACCTTCATTTTTTTCTTTTTCCAAAACGGTTAATGCCAAAGCAAAAGAACTAATATGAGAAATATGAGAAACATAAGCCGTATGTTCATCATGTTCCTTAGCTTCGAGATAGGCAATTTTCATATTCATTGCCTTAAAAAGATTTTCCGTCACTATCACCGCATCTTTATCACTATCTTCTATATCTACTAAAACGGTGTATTTCCCATCAAATAAGTTCGGGATTGCCGCTTCAGGTCCCGAATATTCTGTACCTGCCATTGGGTGTGCAGCAACCAATCGTTTTCTATTAGGATGATTTTTTAGACTAGCTAATAAATCCTCTTTAGTCGACCCTACATCTAGCACTACTTGCTTATCCGTTACCAAGTCCAATACCTCTGGAATAATTTTTAGCATTACATCAACAGGTGTTGATACAATTATAATATCCGATTGCACTACTGCCTCTTTTAGTGGCAAAGCTTCGTCAATAATATAGCGGCGAATCGCTTTTTTTTCATGTTCTCGAACAGCATCTACTCCAATGATTTTACTCGCAAAACCATTCTCTTGCAAACTAATCGCCATTGATCCACCTATTAATCCTATGCCTATTACTGTTATTATCACGAGTTGCGAATTGCGAGTTGCGATTAGAGGCTCGAACATCTCGAAACTCGCAACTCGATTACTATTTTTTAAATACTCTTTTTTATCCTACTAATTGACTCCTCAAAAATTTCAACCGTACTGCACAATGAAGCACGAATGTACTGGTCACCTTGTGAGCCAAAAATACTACCTGGCGTTATAAAAACATTTGCCCCATATAAAATTTCATCCGATACTTCAAAAGCATTTTTATATTTAGCTGGAATCTTTGCCCATACGAAAAGTCCCGTTTGACCTCTATCGTACTCGCAATTGAGTAAATCCATTAATTCAAAAGCTTTTTGTTGTCGTTTTTTATATGCCGCATTCAAACCCTGATACCAAGTTTTATCTAAACTCAATGCCTTAACAGCCGCTAGTTGAATGGGTCTGAACATTCCTGAATCCATATTAGATTTAAAACGTAGAATATTCTGTACATAATGACTCGCCCCTCCCAACATGCCTATTCTCCATCCTGCCATATTATGCGCCTTGCTCAAGGAATTTAACTCTAAAGCAACTTCTTTTGCTCCTTCCACAGAAAGAATACTAAAAGGATTGTCATTTAAAATAAAGCTATATGGATTGTCATTACAAACCAATATCTTTTGTGCTTTTGCAAAAGCAATCAATTCCTTGTAAAAAGCTTCGTTAGCCTGCGTTCCAGTAGGCATATGGGGATAATTGACCCACATAATCTTTACCTTACTTAAATCCTCTTTCGCCAAGGCTTCTAAGTCTGGTAACCAACCACTTTTTGCGGACAAATTATATGGTCGAATACTCGCTCCTGTCAAATTAGCTACTGCTCGATAAGCAGGATAACCGGGGTTAGGTATCAATACTTCATCTCCTACTTCTAAAAAAGTCATAGAAATGTGCATAATGCCTTCCTTTGAACCAATTAAGGGAAGTACCTCCGTTGCAGCATCCAAATCTACATCAAAATGTGTAGCATACCACTCCGAAAAAGCCGCTCGAAGTTCGGGAATTCCTACATAACTTTGATAGCCATGAACACCTGCTTGTTGGCTCTCTTTCGCCAAGGTTTCTAATACTTCCTTGGGAGGAGACATATCAGGACTACCAATTCCTAAATTAATTACCTTTTTGCCTGCCGCATTCATTCGAGCAATCTCTTTCAATTTAGTAGAAAAATAATATTCTTTTACTTCTCCTAAGCGAGATGCCGTAGCAATGATTGATTGATTCGTCATTATACTCCTAAATGTTTTTTCATAGCAATAATATATCCTAAGTGCATCGCCTCATGAACGTTATTAAAATTAACAGCATCTTCAATAGAATTAAGCGTGTATCCATAACTTGTAGGATAAGTCTTGAAGGTCTTGAAAGTTCCTGCTGCTAAATCTGTTGCTAACCATTCAATCGACTCCGTTAACAAAGATTTAATTTGTTCAACCTCTGCTTGGGTCACATCTCTTTCAGGCTTTGCCCCTTTTCTATAAGTAGCGATCATATCTTTTGGCAATTTTACTTGTAAATCAGACTTTGCATAACATAATAATTGTTGGGTTACTGCTACATGTCCAGCGTTCCAAATCAGATTATTATTATAGCCTTCAGGTACTAAGTTCAATTGTTCTAAAGAGATACCGTCAATCGCTTTCAGAATATTAGCTCTTGTCGCTTTAAGAAGATCAATATGGTTTTGCATTTTCAATATTTTATAGCATTTGACCAATCTACCATCGGTTGGCAGGTATCCAAATATTTCTTTTAATTCTTTTATTAGAAATAGCTTCTACAATTTTTATAGCTCGCTTATTTTCATCTCTAATTCCAGAGGAAACAATACTTGTTTTTAAGTCATTTTCATCATTCATCACAGAAGCAAAATTCATTTTCCAGACACCGTCTACTTTAATAAATTTTAAGTAAGTCTCGGTCAATGCTCCTTTTTTGTACATTCTAGAAACTGCTTTTTCTAGACCACTATCCATGACAGTTTTAGCAATAGTATATTGCCCAATAGAATCCATTGGGTTCAAATGATTTTCAGCGGCAAAAGCAAATACCTGTTCTCCTTTCAAATCCCTAATTTCCTTCTTAGAAAATTCTTGTCGAAGCGATAAAGCTAAAAGTTTACTATTAAAATTAAGTTCGCCGAGTTTCTTACGCTCTGTTTCTAAGGCTAATTTAATTACCTGATTATAATATTCTACTGACTTTTGGTCAATAAATGTAGCTGCTTTCTCATACTGTCCTTTTTCTATAGCTACTTTATAATTCTCAAATAAATCTTCTACCCCCTTAGTTGGGCCATCTCCGCAAGCAAATAAAGTGACGATAAAACCAAATAATAAAAATTTCAAAAATGGTAATTTCATTAAAATTGTTTAATTGTTCATGGATAAAAGTTTCTTTAAACCCTTATCAAATATGAAAATGTGAATGGTTATAAAATTATTTTCATCAATACTTATATAATCGAAGTAGTTGGTTCACAAGCCACTTCAAAGTTTACCGAATTAGCAATAAAGCAATATTCATGTGCCTGATGATGTAACTTTGTTGCTAAATCTATTTTATCTTCTTTAATGACAACCGCTGGAAATAAAGTAACCTTTTTAAATCGTCCACTCCCATTCTCCTCTTCAACCATAACACCTTTTGGGTTATCCTCATAAGACATAACCGTAATCTTATTCACCGTACACAAATGCAAATACCAAAGCATATGACAACTCGAAAGCGTAGAGACAAATAAATCTTCTGGATTATACTTTTGTGAGTCTCCTCGAAAAGAAGGGTCAGAAGAACCTAAGATTAACGGTTTTCCAACTGCTTGTATTTCATAATTCCTGCTATAAGCGGTATATTGCACTGTTCCTTTACCAAGATTTCCCGTCCATTTCAGATTAACGGTATAAGTATGCTCTTTTGCACTCATAATATTAATTTTTAAATTTTCCGTTTTTCTATGTCAATAATAGCTGACCTATTAATAGCTCCATATACATGCGGAAAATGTTGTCCATTCGCAGGTTCTACTTTTAGCTCGGATGTTAGGCGGGTCTTATCAATTTTTAATAATAAGATTTCTGCCACCCCTTTAAAATAAGTTGATAAAACATAATCAATTTGCGCTTTGGTGCAACAATGGATAAACCCTTCTTCGGCAAATGTTGGTGGCTTATAAGCAGTTTCATCTTCAAATTGTTGCCAATAATCAGGCATTACCACATGATATATAAAATTATCCGCTACTCTTTTTTCCGCGCTAGTCACCAATCTATCAAATTCAATAATCGCTCTCGTGTGTTCTCCTTTACCAATCAATCCTCCCGTATCAAAAGCTTCAATTTTAAATTTATATAATTTACCTTCCATCCCCAAAAAAGTAGCTTTAGCAACTACTTCTGTATGATTGGGGGTTGCTGCTAAATGCACAATATTAACACCCACACCTACCGATAATTGGTCTGGCGTTAGTAATTTTTTCATTATTCTAGCCGCCGCCAATTCCATAATAGCCACCATTCTGGAGGTAGCAAAAACTTCGGGAAATTTATCGCCAGAACCATCACCTAAGGCACTTGCCATATCTGCATCGGAAGCCATCATACTAAATTCAGCAATTTCTCCTATTTCTAGTTGCAAAGACATATTATATAATTTTAAAATGGTCTCCTTCAAAAAAGCGACAAAAATACAATAATAATGAACTAAAGGTTTTCAAAATTATACATGTCTTCCTCGCTGATATAAACCTAGTACTTTCAAATTGTGGCAAATTGGTCGAATAGCGTTCATTGCTTGGTCTAATCGTAAAGAACTTTCGGCAGTTAAGTCTACAAAAAACATATATTCCCAATGTCGTCCTTCAATTGGAACAGATTGAATTTTTGATAAATTCACATTATAAGCCGCTAAAACAGATAAGACCTTATTCAAACTTCCTGCCTCGTGACTTGTCGTAAAAGAAATAGAGGCTTTATCTACTTTATTGGCATCATTGCCAGAAAAATATTGGTGTTGCAGTACCAAAAATCTGGTATAATTCTGTTTATTCGTTTCAATACTTGGTCCTAAAACTTCCAAATCATACATTTCAGCAGCCAACTCACTAGCAATAGCTCCTCGTCCAAGTATTTTATTTTCTCTAATTTCTTTAGCTGTCAAAGCCGTATCTAAAGATTCAACCAGTCGAATGTGAGGATATTGACTAAAATACTTCCGACATTGTCGAAGTGCCATATAATGAGAATGTACTTCTTTAATATCTTCAATTTTTTGTCCGGGTAAAACCATCAAATTTTGCACTACTCGCAAATAAATTTCCCCAGTTATATGCAAACTAGAGTTATTAATCAATTTATGATTGGGTAGAATTCCCCCACCTAAAGTATTTTCAATAGCCATCATTCCAACATCAGCCTGCTCGGGGTCTTCTACCAGCGCAACAACATCGTTGAAAGTATCAGCAGGAATAATCTCAACATCTGTTCCTTCATAATAAAACCTTGCAGCCATTTCATGAAAAGCACCAGGATATCCTTGAATAACAATTCTCTTAGCTTTCTCTTTTCCGTTTTTTGATGACTTAGACAAATTCAAAGTATTATTGGTTGACATTTTATTTGAGTTTCAAGTTACCCCTTATCAAAAAATTAATTGATAACTGGCAACTCTATTTACTAAAAAAGAGTTCATCGTTTAAAACGAGAACTCTTTTCGGTTAATATTTTATATACCAAACCTGCTAGAGTTCCAGTAGTGAAACGCTAAAAAAATAAAAAAAGTAAAATTTGATTTGGCTATTCTTTTTCAAAAGAAAATTGGTTAAAAGCAATAAAAGAATTACATTTTTGTCGAGTGAAATAGTTAAAGGAACAATCTATTTTGTCCCGATAGCTATAAACAAAAAAAGCTCCTTTCGGAGCTAATTCTTAATTTTGATATAAACTATCTAAAATATATTAGCTCTTTTTTGGTTAACCAAAAAAGTAAAAGCTAAAGTAAAAAAAAGTAGTTGAGATAATCATAACAAAAATATTTGAATGCAAACATATATATTTATTAAACGTTTTGCAAGTTTATAGTATCTTTTGTCTATAAATTAAAGTAGCGTTAGCATATAAAATGCTAACGCTACTATATATATTTAGCGAACTATTGAAAATAGTTTACTTAGGATTATGTACATCCATTTGTGGAAATGGAAAGCTAACACCTTCTTTGTCAAATCTTTTCTTCACATTTTCTTGCATATAGAAATAAGCATCCCAGTAATGCTCACTTTTAACAAAAGGTCTAGTCGCTAAGTTAACAGCACTATCGCCCAATTCTGCTACTACTACGCCTTGTTTTGGTTCATCTAGTATCCAAGGACATTCTTTCCCTACTTCTAAAATTAAAGCTTTTGCCTTATCAATATCATCATCATAGCCAATGCCATAAGTCAATTCTACCCCAACTTCTCCTTGACCAGAAATATTCGTCATAACGTTACTTGTTACCACACCGTTTGGTATAATGATTCTTTTGTTATCCAATGTAGCTAAAGTTGTGTTGAAAATCCCAATTTCTTTAACTGAACCAACATTACCTCCACCTATATCTACTAAATCATTTACTTTATAAGGCTTAAAAGTTAGTAACATTACTCCACTTGCAAAGTGTCCTAAACTACCTTGTAATGCCATACCAACAGCAAAAGCCATAGCACCAAAGATGGCTACAAAAGAAGTAGTCTCAACACCAAAAATACCTGCTGCTGCTAATAGTACCATGATTTTCAAACCAGTACTTACTAGTGAACCTAAGAAAGGAGTCACTGTTTCATCTACCCCATTTCTGACTAATAATCTTTTCACTGCTTTTGTTACAGCATTTGCTATCCAAAATCCAATAATTAGAGTAAGAATAGCGCCAATAACCTTAGGTGCATATTCAGTGATCATTCGCGATATTGTCGCCATGTCAAATAAACCTTCCATTTTTAGTTAGTTTTTAATTTTAAGTTGAAAAAAATAGTTAATGAATTAAAATGTTAATGGACTGCTTAATTTTTCTATTAACTAGAATAACTATCTTTGTTAACTTAATCTATTAAGCGTTTCTTATTTTTAATTCCACTATATTGACGGGCTTAATATAAAAAAGACACATTTTTTTAGGAAAATTTTAACAAAAAATTAAAATTCTGTTAAAGTCCTTATCTATCAAGCAATTACAAATAAAACAAAAACGTATTAGTGAAAAAAATAACAACTGAAAAAGATAGAGCATTAAGCAAATTACAGAAATATTGTGCCTATCAAGAGCGTTGCCACCAAGAAGTTCGCTCAAAACTAATCGAGTTAAAAATATATGGGGACGACTTAGAAGAAATTATTGCGGAACTAATTTCAGAAAATTTTCTCAATGAAGAACGATTTGCCATAGCTTATGCTGGCGGAAAATTCAGAATAAAAAAGTGGGGTAAAGTAAAAATTAAGATTGAATTAAAAAGACGCAATATTTCTGCCTATTGTATAAAAAAAGCCATGCAGGAAATAGACGAAGAAGGTTATATGGAGGGTTTGTATAAAGTAATTGAGAAAAAAATGAAAACCGAAAAAGAAACGAATGAGTTTAAATTAAAAGGTAGGTTAGCCAAACACGCCATGCGTAAAGGATATGAATCTCATTTAGTATGGCAAGCGCTTAAAGATATTTTTTAGTATAAAAATCCTAATCAAATAGTCGTATTTTCCTAAATCTTACCTACATTAGCTATCATTATATATAACGAAAAACATTTTCCTATCTTAAATATCTGGATTTATGAAAAAATTATTAATTGCCCTGGTTGTATTAGTGCTTGGTTATGCAGCTTACCAATTTTTTAATACTCCCAAAAAAGAGATTAATGTGCTCGTCTTTTCCAAAACAGAAAGTTTTAGACATGAGTCAATAGCAGATGGACAAGCGGCATTATTTGCAATGAGTAAAACCAAGGGCTTTACGATAGATACCACCGAAGATGCGTCTATTTTTCAAGAAAAAAACTTAGCTAAATACAACGTTATTGTCTTTTTACATACAACAGGAAATATTCTCGATGGCGCTCAACAATTAGAATTTAATAGATGGATACAAGCCGGTGGTGGTTTTGTAGGCATTCACGCTGCCGCTGATACAGAGTACGAATGGCCTTGGTACGGGCAATTAATTGGCGGGTATTTTAATGGACATCCGAACAATCCAAATGTTAGAGAAGCGACTATCCAAAGAATAGATAAAGAACATATTTCTTCTTCGATGCTACCAGATGAATGGTCTCGAAAAGATGAGTGGTATAATTACAAGAATCTAAATCCAGATATGAAGGTTATCCTAAATTTAGATGAAAGTACTTATGAAGGAGGAACAAACGGAGAAAATCATCCAATCGCATGGTATCACGAATTTGATGGGGGACGTTCTTGGTATACTGGATTAGGACATACTAGTGAATCTTTTTCAGAACCATTATTTTTAGACCATCTTTGGGGCGGCATCAGTTATGCAGCAGGTGAAGGCAAACCAGTCGATTATGTCAATGCTTCCGTTGCTCCAGAGGAAAATCGTTTTGTCAAAGAAGTCTTAGATCAAAATCTTTTTGAGCCTATGGAATTAGTGATGCAACCTAATGGCAAAATATTATTTATTGAGCGTCGAGGAGCTATCAAAGAATACGAACCATCTTTACAAGCAACAAGAGTTGTACATAAAATGGAGGTCTATAGTGAACAAGAAGATGGTTTATTAGGTATGGCATTAGACCCTAATTTCGAGGCAAATAATTGGATTTATTTATATTATTCCCCTGTAGGAGATGCCGAAAAACAACATGTTTCTCGCTTTGTCTATAAAGATGGTACTTTAGATGCCAGTTCAGAAAAAGTAATTTTAGAAGTAAAAACCCAAAGAAAAGAATGTTGTCATGCTGGTGGTTCTTTGGAATTTGGTCCTGATGGTAATTTATTTATCTCGACAGGAGATGACACCAATCCCTTCGCCTCAGATGGATATTCTCCAAGTGATGAACAATCAGGAAGGTCTGCTTGGGATGCACAGCGGTCTTCTGCCAGTCCTAATGATTTAAGAGGTAAAATTTTAAGAATCACCCCAAAAGATGATGGAACTTACACCATTCCAGCAGGCAATTTATTTCCAGAAGGAACAGAAGGAACAAGGCCTGAAATTTATGTAATGGGTTGTCGAAATCCATTCCGAATCGCCATCGACCCACACACCAAATATTTATATTGGGGAGACGTCGGTCCAGATGCTGGAAAAGATAGTTTAGGCAGAGGTCCAAGAGGATATGATGAAGTAAATCAAGCTAGACAAGCAGGTTTTTTTGGTTGGCCGCTTTTCATTGGTAACAACTATGCCTATAATAAATATGACTTTGCCACGAAGGTTTCAACTGAGCCAAGAGACCCAGAAAAACCCATTAATAATTCTGTCAATAATGCTGGTTTGCAGCAATTACCGCCCGCACAACCTGCTTATATTTGGTATCCCTACGCAGAATCACCAGACTTCCCATTAGTTGGATCAGGAGGGCGAAATGCTATGGCTGCAGGGGTTTATTATGCAAATGATTTTCCCGATACGGATAAAAAATTTCCAAGGTATTACGACAAAAAATTCTTTTCCTATGATTGGATGAGAGGATGGTTTATGGCGAATACAATGAATGAGGAAGGAGATTTAGTCAAAATGGAAAGATTCCTACCTAGCTTTGAATTTAATAATCCAGTAGACGTTATCTGGGGACCGGATGGCGATATGTATATGTTGGAATACGGAACGCTTTGGTTTGCTCAAAATGCAGATGCTCGTTTGGTTCATTTAAAATATGTATCGGGAAATAGAGAACCTGTAGCAGCAATTGAGTCCGACCACATTGCTGGAGCAGCACCACTAACCGTTAATTTTAAGGGCGATGCGACGAAAGACCCTGATGGAGATGATATAACTTATGAATGGTCTTTCGACGATGATGAGTTAGTACAATCCGAAGAAGTGAATCCTACCTACACTTTTGAAAAGCCTGGTAGTTATGATGTTTCTTTAGCAGTAACCGACAAAGATGGTTTAACTTCTATTGTAGAAAAAAAGGTTTTGGTCGGAAATGATTTACCAGCAATTGATTGGAAAATAAACGGAAATAGTTCTTTCTATTTGGATAATCAAGTTATAGATTATGAGATAGAAGTTGCAGACACAGAGGATGGTGCAAGTGGTATTGACCCAAATCGAATTAACGTCTCTATCGACTATTTAGAAACAGGCAGTGATGTAGCAGAAATTGCAATGGGGCATCAAGCTATGTTAGAAGCATCTAACTATTTCCTTGGCAAAAACTTAATGGACAATTCAGATTGTGCTACTTGTCATCAATTAAGTGTCAAGTCTACTGGTCCTTCCTATCGGGACATTGCTAAAAAATATGTTGAGCAAGCGGATGCTATCGACTATCTTACAGGCAAAATCATTAAAGGGGGTGGCGGTGTTTGGGGCGACCAAGCAATGGCAGCTCATCCACAATTGTCTAAGAAGCAGTCAGACGAAATGGTCAAATATATTTTATCATTAGAAGGTTGGCAAGGAGATAAAAAAGGTCTAGCAGCAAAAGGGGAATATACCCTCAAAGAACACATCAAAAAACCGGGAGGCGTTTATATTTTAACTGCCTCTTATACTGATAAAGGAGGAGAAGTAATTGGTCCATTGACCGCCCGAAAAATTATTAGGCTCCGTTCACCTAGTCAATTAGCTGCTAATTATGATGAAATAGAAGGTGCTAGTAAGTTTAAATTAGAGCCAGGTCAAGCACCAGGAGTAGAAGAAGAAATGGAGATTATAATTGGTAGTGCGGGACACGTAGGGTATAAAAATTTAGGTTTAGGAGGAATAGCTTCTATTGAATTAATGGTCGCTCAAATGCCAAGTTATTTTGGAGGAGGAACATTAGAATTACGATTAGATGCTCCTGATGGCTCCAAGATTGCCGAGACAAAAATAGAACAAGGGTTAACAGATGTAGGCATGAAAAATATTGACTTAGCCATTGAGCCTATTGAGGGGACGCACGACTTATATGCGGTATTTGTTCCTAAGGATGATAAACCCGTTTGTGTTTTAATTAATCTAATTTTTAAAGGCAGTAATCTGTAGCGCTAAGCTTTCTGTAGCGCCAAGCTCTGCTTGGTGACATACAACAAACACTACACCAAGCAGAGCTTGGCGCTACAGTCATTCCAAAAAAGGTAGTACTGTAGAACGTTTGACTTCATTAATAACAAAAGAACTTTTAATTTGCCCAATTCTTGGTAGAGTAGCGATTTTTCGAGAAAAGAAATCGTGATAAGTATCCAGACTTGGGCAAATTACTTTTAGCATAAAATCAGTATCTCCTCCCATAAGATAGCATTCCATTATTTCTGGTACATTATTAATCGCTTCATAAAACTCATTAATCTCTTCAAACTTTTTAACATCTAGCGAACCCGAAAGAAAAACAATAATAGAAGAAGTTATTTTCTTTCGATCTACCACTGCTATATATTTTTCAATAATTTCGGCTTTTTCCAATCGTTTGATTCTTTCATAAATAGGCGTTTTAGTCATATTTAACTGGCTCGCAATTTCTTTAATATTAATGGTGGAATCTTTTTGCAGCATTCGCAAAATACTTTTATCTATATCATCAATTTTTTTCATAGGAAATTTTCCTTTAGGGGGAATCTAAAATTAAAATAATAATTATTTTTTTCTACAAAATTATTAATTAAAAGGAAAAATTACTTTTTTTTTATAAATAATTGTGCCAAAGAAACCCTATCTGTAATTTTGCAGTATAAATCAAGGAAAATTTCATTCTATTTGTAAAACATAAAATATTTAATCACATGGCGACTGCAACACAGGTCAACTACAAAGTAAAAGATATTGCTCTAGCAGATTGGGGCAGATTAGAAATCGAATTAGCAGAGGCGGAAATGCCTGGTTTAATGGCAATTAGAGAAGAATTTGGTGATTCAAAGCCATTAAAAGGAGCTAGAATTGCAGGTTGTTTGCATATGACTATCCAAACTGCTGTTTTAATTGAAACTTTAATCCACTTAGGCGCAGAAGTGACTTGGTCTTCTTGTAATATTTTTTCTACACAAGATCACGCAGCATCAGCAATTGCAGCAGCAGGAATTCCAGTTTTTGCATGGAAAGGCATGAATGAAGAAGAATTTAGCTGGGCAATCGAGCAAACACTTTTTGCATTTGAAGATGGCAAGCCATTAAATATGATTTTGGATGACGGAGGTGATTTAACCAACATGGTTTTAGACGATTACCCAGAATTGGTAAATGGTATCAAAGGATTGAGTGAAGAAACAACAACAGGAGTTCACAGATTATACGAAAGAGTAAAGAACGGTACTTTACCATTACCAGCAATCAATATCAATGACTCTGTAACAAAGTCTAAGTTTGATAATAAATATGGTTGTAAGGAATCTTGTGTAGATGCGATTAGACGTGCAACAGACGTAATGATGGCAGGTAAGGTCGCAGTAGTAGCAGGATACGGAGATGTAGGAAAAGGTTCAGCAGCTTCATTAGCAGGTGCAGGATGTCGAGTAATTGTTACGGAGATTGACCCAATTTGTGCGTTACAAGCAGCTATGGATGGGTTTGCAGTAAAGAAAATGGCTAATGCCATTCCAGAAGCAAATATCGTTGTAACCGCAACAGGTAACAAAGATATTTTGACAAAGGAGCACTTTGAAATGATGAAAGATAAAACTATCGTTTGTAATATCGGTCACTTCGATAATGAAATCGACATGGCTTGGTTGAATAGTACACACGGTGATTCAAAAGTGGAAGTGAAGCCACAAGTAGATAAGTACACATTGAACGGTAAAGATGTAATTGTTTTAGCAGAAGGTCGTTTAGTAAACTTAGGCTGTGCAACTGGTCACCCATCATTTGTTATGTCTAACTCATTCACAAATCAGACTTTAGCACAATTAGAATTGTGGAAAAATTCTGATAAGTATGAGAACAAAGTATACATGTTACCTAAGCATTTAGATGAGAAAGTAGCAAGATTACACTTGGCGAAAATTGGTGTAGAATTAGAGGAATTGTCAACAGACCAAGCAGAATATATTGGTGTGACAGTAGAAGGACCATTCAAGCCAGAATACTACAGATACTAAACAGTTGGCAGTAGGCAGTTCGCAGAACTACCTGCTGTACTACATAAAGAATAATATTATTTAGCTTATGGTTAGTAGGCACAAATTTAGGCGATTCGTCTTTAATTTGTGCCTATTTTTTTTGTAAGGGAGCGCAAAAAAATAACTTTACATTCTGTCGGAATTATAGGATAACAAAATGGTACACTTTAAAAGACTTATCCTAAAATTCCGACTAAAGAAGAATGTAAAGTTATTTTTGTCCCACTACTAATTCAGCAATCCTTTTTTCTAATTGCTGTATATTAAATTGATGTTCAATTTCACAGACTTGCTGGCGGTCATTTCGTTGGTAAAAATCTTCATAAAACTTAGTGTAAATCATTTGATACATTACCGCACTCTTATATTCTTTCTTTTTACGAAAAATCTCTGCCATGATTTGATAGCCTCTTATCTCTGCCAATCCATCTTTCATTCTTTTAGCAGCGGCAATACCTCTACTCGTCAATTTAATACTCTCACTATATTTTTCTAATTTATTATGAACACTTCCTAAATTAATTAAATTGACCTGTATTCCATCTACATCTCCAATCTCTTTTCTAATATTATTGACTTTCTTAGCGTATCGTAAGGCTTTATTAAATTCACTTTTACTTGAATTAATAACACCTAAATAAGCAAAACAAAAAGCTAAGGCAGGTTTATCTTGATATTGTCGAGCGAGCTTTTCGGCCTTCAAAAAAGCTGCTTCTGCTTTTTCACGTTCTGCTAGCAAAAAATGAGATTTTCCTAAAAAATTTAATAGCAGGACTTGGTCAGCAGGGCGCAATAAGTTTTCAGCCGCTTCTCTTACTAAATTTAGAGATTCTAAAGCTTTTGGATAATGAAAAACCTCATTATAGGTAATGCCAATATGTAGTAATGATTCAGCAAAGAATGCCTCATGGTTGACAGCAAAACTTTTCTCTTTGACGGTTAATAAGTGGGTAATAGCCACTTTATAATCTTTCATTTGAATAGCAATCCGTCCAACAAATAAAGAGGCAGTAAGTTCCAATTCTTTTAAATGGTGTTCTTTACTTATCTTAATTGCTCTTTCGGCATAGTTGATAGCTTGACTAAAATCTCTTTTTTTTAAAAAAATAGCACTCTGCAATAAATAATTATCCAGTAAATCGGCATAATCTGCCTCATCCGTATGCTGAATTAATAATTCTAAAGATTGATTCGCAGCATTCAAGGCCCCTTCAGTATCTTCTGAAATAAGGGCTAAGTTTGCCAAACCATTTAAGGCTTGAATTTCTCCTATATCATGTTGTTTTTCCTTACTTACTTGTAATATATTTTCGTAAGTAGTTTTTGCTTTGTCAAACGCTTCTAATTGGGTATAACTTTCACCAATTAGAAGATAAAAAGGTAAAGAAGTAAGGGATTTATTTAAAGGAGGAATGAACGTTTTTAGTTCCAATAATTTATTAAGTGCAAGGGTAGGAAAACTTAAATCTCTGAGAAATCGACCTTTAGTCAATAAAATTTTCGCCCATAATAAATTACCATGAACAGAAAGGTCTGACCCACTATCCTGTTGACGTTTTTTCAAAGATTGGTCAATAGCCTGAAGGGCTTGCTCTAAATCCAAATTATTTAGATGCTCTTTAGCAAGAAGTAGCGAAGTGTCTGATAGTTCGTTCACTGTTATACTCAATCGAGTGATATTTTCTCTTAGTAATTTAGTTAAAAAATCGATTATTCTACAAATCCTTCCATATGTAATTTTAGTGTCCTTGGTCTACCATTGGTCACCACTGTAACTGTTGGTTTTTGACTTCCTATTTTATGCTCACTATTAAAGGTAACATCAATTTCTCCCTCTTCTCCTGGTTCAATAGGCAAAAAAGGATAGCTTGGAAAAGTACATCCACAAGTGACATCTACATTCTTAATAACTAAGGGTGCATTTCCCGTATTGGTAAATTTGAACTTGTGGCTAACCTTATCACCAGTTTTAATAGTACCAAATTTATAAATGGTTTCTTCAAATTTAATTTTAGAACGCTTCTTCTTCTTCTTTTTCTTAGGAGCAGCAGGTTCTTTTTTTCTATCCATTGATTCTTTGGTAGT
This sequence comes from uncultured Saprospiraceae bacterium, assembly GCA_964392805.1. Lineage (GTDB taxonomy): Bacteria > Bacteroidota > Bacteroidia > Chitinophagales > Saprospiraceae > JAFMDF01. Next base: position 8,667 of record CAYMSC010000005.1, on the reverse strand, counting down.
AGAAGTGACTTGTTTAGCGGTTTCTTTTTCCGCAGCAAGAACAGCAGCAAGAGATTTTGCTTTAGGTTGTAGGTTACTATCTACTACTTCCTCCACAGTTTCTTTCACTTTTTTTACAGGTTCTTCAACAATTTCTTTGCCTCTTTCTGTAACCGTTTCTTTTGTTGCAGTTGCATTTTGACATTGTGTAAAAAGGCCTAAAAATAAAATACTAGTTAATAAAAAATAGAATGGTTTAAACATTTGTGTTCAATTTTAAATGCTACAAAAATAACCAAATGTTTGTATATTACTCAGCAAATTCACAATAAAGAATAATAGTTTGGTTATAGTATTGACGAAATTTAATTCAAAAAGACACATAAATCTTAACACAATATTTAGAGTTTGTGTTTTAATTAGTAAGAGAATAAATATGTATATATTAGTGAAGAGATGGTGGGTAATACTAATTTCTAGATACTAATAGGTGTATCTAGAAACTAAGAGCTTGTTGGGAATTTATACTTTAGGTTAAAAAAGCGTCTTTTTCGCCCTATGGCAGCTTAGCAACCCAACCGTTTATCGGTTCAAGAGCTTACAATCTTTCCTACTAAGAAATTTGACATCATCAGACAAAAAAACATCTCTTTTTTACCTCCAAAAATAAACGCTAATATTAATAGTATCCAAATAAATAATTATCTCAGCAGTGTTAAACTTCCCATATCTGTCAGTTCTTCGTCTCCACACATAAATCGGACTCGATATAATAAAACACCGGGATTCAATTCTTTACCATTAAAAGTACCATCCCACTTAGCAAAAGGGTCGGTTGTAAAAAAAATACGACCTCCCCAACGGTCAAAAATTTCAAAATCAATCAATCTTCCATCTAAGACAACAGAGTTACTAATACCATAGGTATCATTTCTACCATCTCCGTTAGGCGTAAAAGCCCTTGGCAATTGTGCATCACAAGGCAATTCTTCTGGGTCGATAACTGTAATTTGAATAGTATCAGTAGCAATACAGAACTCGTCTGAAAAATCTAGTTCATATCTAAAAACGCCTGAAGTTGTAGGAGTAATAGTCGTTTCTCCCTCACTAGGGTTTTCAACACCGTCAGTCGGTGCCCAAGCAAAGGCATCCGCACAGGTTTCATTTAAAGTTATATCAATAGAATTACCTAAAAAAAGTAAGACATCGTCAGTCTCAATATTGTCTGGCGCAAGATAGAGAGCCTGAATTTCTTCCAATCGTAATGCTCGATTATACACTCTAAGCTCATCAATCAATCCAGAGAATCTATTTCTCGTAATGCCCACACATTCTCCATTCGCAATATTTAATTGTGCATTATTATCAATATTAATTCTAGGGCTAATACGTTCTCGAACCAATTCTCCATTGACATACAATTGATTCTGGTTACCCCTTCTCAGCAAAACAATATGATACCAACATGGGTCAAAAGATAATTGGGAATTTAATGAAATTCTACTAAAAGAATCCGCAGTAATTAAGCCACTTAATTCTGCCGAAATAGAATTAGCCCCGGAGGAATAACTTACACTAAATTCTCTTTGGTCTTCACAAGATTCACTTTTAGAAATAATATCTTGTACCCCCACCGCATTAGTTGGTTTAATATACAAACTAACCGTATAATCAATCCGATTAAAATTATTACTAATCGTTCCTAAAAACAGTAAATAATCATTAACCCCATCTAATAGCAAAGCATTACCTGAAACGCCACAAACACAAGCAGGTTCACCAACAATAATTGCTGCTTGATTATTCCCAGTTTCTTCTACATTTAAGTTCTGACAGTCATCAAAAGAATAGTAAGCTTCTAGGCCATTGGTCAAATCTTGACCATAAGCAATGCTAACCAAACAAACGAATACGCAACTAAAAAAGCATCTCATTTAACTAAAGTTATTGGGGTATCGAGTTTTTTTAACAACGATACCAATATCATAAAATCAGCAGTTCTTCCTCTTTAAAAAATAGTTCTTTGGCAGATTCCGTGAAAGAGTCAGAGAACGTAAAAAATAACTACGGCTATCTAAACGTTAAACTACCCGCAATATTTTACTTAAAGGGTTAAACTAAAGTTGCCTATTAATCAAAAGTATATAAAATGATTGTGAAGATTGTACGTCAGTTAATTATTTAGATTACTTACAATCACATAATCCAGCATTATTTACCAAACATATCCGCTAAACCACCCATGCCAGGAGGCATCATATTCTGGATAAGTTTTTGACTTTCTTCTGCTTGTTTAGCGGCAGCTTTCTCTAAAGTTCTATTTATTGCCACTAATAATAAATCTTCTACCTCTTCTGTATCTTCCCAGTCTAACTTTGATTTATCAATAGAAATATTTAAGATTTTTTGATTGGCATTAGCTGTTACTTTAACAGCACCATCTCCTGCATCACCATTAATTTCTATGGTCGCTAATTTTTTTTGTAATTCTTGTTGTTGTTGTTCAACATTTCCAAATAAATCTCCGAACATGATTTAGTATTTTTTTTAAATGATAGAAGTCAGAAGCGAGACCGTCACGATTTTTCATCGGGACTGTCAGAAGTCAGATAAACTAGACTTAATCAATAGATAATCCAGTTTTTGCAGTTTCAAAAGTCTGACTTCTAACAGAAAATTTAGTAGCCCATCCCTTTGGGGTCGGAATTATGCCCTCCCATCCGCAAGCGGTTCAGGAATTATCATTCCTTCATCTCATGGTCTGACCTCTAAAAAATATTACAATAATTCTTCTGCTGGAATCCAAAGCAAAGTTTTAAAATCTTTAACTTTATCATTCACCACTTCTACGCCTTCACTTTCCAATAGTTCCTGCATCATTGTTGGAGTTGGAAATCGTCCTCTTGCACTTAGTTCTCCTTTTCTATTGACAACTCGATGAGCAGGTATAGGATTCTCTTGATTCCAATTACATTTGTTTAATGCCCAACCAACCATTCTAGCAGAGCCTAGCGATAAAAAATCTGCTATAGCACCATAATTAGTCACCCGTCCATGAGGAATCAGGCGAGTTACTTCAAAAACTTGTTCAAAGTAAGAGTTATTTTTACTCATTATTTATAAATCTTTTTGAAAAATTGATTTAGAATATTCCTTTCAGGAACGCGATAAAAATAAATTCTACTAGAAAGGAAGTAGTAAAAGTAGTAAAATCAATCTTAAAGAATGTTATCGTTTCTCAGAAAAAACAAGGTTAAACAATTTTTATTTTGTGGTAAAACATTTGACATAAAAATGCTTTAAAGACGTTATAACTAGCTATTTTTGCTATTTTTTATAGAAAAACAGGAAAAAATAGTTTTTTCATAGTCATGTCATTTTTTTTGTTTAACGTTGTTTACAGTAAAATGACACACTTACACAAGCAGAGTCCTAATTTTGTCGTCATAAGGAATGTATAATATTATCTAATAGGCTAAAATTAATCAAAACATGATTCATTCCTGGCGCGGACAAAGAAAATATATGTTAAACGAATATAAAATACTAACAGTAACACACAAACATGTCCGTTTGGAAAGGATTGGTGATTTCGTTATCACCCATTCCAAAGATGAAGAATTAGCAACAAAATTAGCATATCTCAAAGATAAATTTAATTTAGAAGAACTTTTATACATTTCTACCTGCAATCGAGTAATCTACTTATATAAATCTTCCAAAGAACTTAATATCCTTTTTCTTGAAAAGTTCTTTCAAACAATCAATCCTACACTTTCGACAGATTATATTCAGCGAATCGTCACAGGTTACGAAGGGAAAGAAGCCATTAATCATTTTTATGAAGTAGCGGCATCTATAGATTCTTTAGTAGTGGGAGAACGAGAAATTTTACGTCAAATTCGAGAGGGCTTTGCTAGATGCAATAAATGGAATTTAGTAGGAGATGGTATTCGTCTATTGATGAAGCATGTGGTAGAAGCATCTAAAGAAGTCTATGCACAAACAAGAATTGGGGAAAAACAAATCTCCGTTGTATCACTAGCAATTAGGAAGCTTTTAGAAAGTGATATTTCTAAAGATGCTAAAATCCTATTAGTCGGAGCAGGACAAACCAATTTATTAGTTTCCAAGTTCTTAGTAAAATATGAATTTAAGAATGTAACGGTATGCAATAGGTCGATTGAAAAAGCGGAAAAGTTAGCAAGTAGATTTGAGAGCGAAGCATTTTTATTATCTGAGTTAGTCAATTATAAAGAGGGTTTCGATTGTATGATTGTCTGTACAGGCGCAACAGAAGCTATCATTAAAAAGCCACTTTATGAAAAAATAATTGGTAAAGATAGGAGTAAGAAATTGATTGTTGATTTATCCATTCCTAATAATGTAGCAAGAGAGGTTGTTGATAAATTTAATATCAACTATATAGAAATTGAAGATTTAAAGCAACTGGCAGCACAAAATTTAGCTTTTAGAAAAAAAGAAGTTGGGAAAGCAAAAGATTTATTAATACTTCAAATCAACGAATTTCAAAAAGTATTTCAGCAAAGACAAATTACTAAAGCTTTACAAAATGTTCCTTCCGAAATAAAAGCGATAAAGCAAAAGGCAATGAACGAAGTGTTCAAAAAAGATTTAGATGCTTTAGATGATACAACAAAAGCACTTTTTGAAAAGATGATGACTTATATGGAAAAGAAATGTATCAGTGTACCGATGAAAGCAGCAAAAGAATTAATTGCCTAGAAAAGTTAGCAGTTAGCAGTTA
>CAYMSC010000005.1:0-3820 GCA_964392805.1 uncultured Saprospiraceae bacterium | reverse complement strand
AGTTAGCAGTTAGCAGTTAAATTCTTGGTTTTAAAACAAAAGCGGGTAATTCTTTGAAAGAATTACCCGCTTTTGTCTGTTTCACTGCCTACTACCACCTACTAATAAGCCCGTTCATTTCTTTTTTCTACGTAATTAACAAATGCTTTATTAACAACTCTAAAGCCGCCAGGTGTAGGATATTGACCAGAAAAATACCAATCACCATTATTATTAGGACAAGCCTTATGTAAGCCTTCTATATTTTGATAAATAACCTTTACTTCTGGTTTTATACCTTTAGGAGTAATCATCTCTGCTATTTTATCGGATATTGCTTCGTAGGTAAATTCATTATACAAGTCAATAAGTGGATTCGTCATTTTTTCTACTGGTAATTTTAACTGTGCTTTACATTTCTTATAAGTTTCTTTAATCAAATATGCTTTACCATGTTCATTCAATAAAGCAATTAAAGCCTTAAAAGCAGCAAAATTTCCAAATTTTGACATATCAATACCATAACAATCTGGGTAACGAATTTGAGGAGCAGAAGAAACAATAATAATTCGTTTAGGACGAAGACGAGACACTATTTTAATAATACTATCTTTTAAAGTAGTACCTCTAACGATAGAATCATCCAACAACACCAAATTATCTTTATCGTTATTAACAATCCCATAAGTCACATCATAAACATGAGAAACCATCTCTCCTCTAGTCGCATCGTCGGCAATAAAAGTTCTAAGTTTCGCATCTTTGACTACCGTTTTTTCTATTCTTATTTTCTGAGAAAGAATCTTTTCTAATTTTTTAGGTTTTAAATCTTTTCCTAAATTTAGTATTTGCTTCTGTTTCTGTTTATTTAAACATTTTTCTGCACCATTGACCAAGCCATAAAAAGCAGATTCTGCGGTATTAGGGACAAAAGAAAATACGGTATTCTTAATATCATTATCCACCGCTTTTAGTACTGCTTTAGTCAATTGTTCGCCTAGTTTTTTTCGTTCCAGATAAATATCTCTATCTGTGCCTCTAGAGAAATAAATTCGTTCAAAAGAACATGCCATTCTTTCCCTTTTTTCTACATATTTTTTTTCCTGAATTTTTCCATTCTTTTTAATTATCAAAGCGTTCCCACGTCCAAGCTCCTTTATTTTAGTATAGTGAACATTCATAGCGGTTTGAATAGCAGGCCGTTCTGAAGCCACGACGACTATTTCATCATCTGCATAATAAAATGCAGGTCTAATACCATTAGGGTCTCGAATAACAAAGGCATCGCCATGTCCAATCATCCCAGCGATAACATATCCACCATCAAATTTTTTGCTAGCTCTTCGGAGCATTCTCTTAACATCCAAATTATCAAAAATCAAGTTGTTAATCTCTTGATTCGTATAGCCATCAGGTTTATGCCAATTAAATAGTCGTTGTACTTCATCGTCCAAGAAATGCCCAATTTTCTCCATTACAGTAACCGTATCTGCCTTTCGCTTTGGATATTGTCCCAACTGAACCAATTCTTCAAATAACTCATCAACATTGGTCATATTGAAGTTACCAGCTAATACTAAATTTCTACTAATCCAATTATTTTGTCGAAGAAAAGGATGACAAGTTTCAATTGAATTATCTCCATGTGTACCATAACGTAAATGTCCCATTAGTAATTCACCAATGTAGGGCTTATTGGCTTTCATCCATTCCGAGTCACTTAGTTGTTCTGGTGTTAAGTCATTAAAATGACTACGAACATCTCTAAAGAGATCTGCTAAGTAGTTAGTAGTGACACATCTTTTACGGCTAATGTATCTTTTTCCCGGTTTGGGGTCTAACTTAATAGTAGCGAGACCAGCGCCGTCTTGACCACGGTTTCTTTGCTTTTGTAGTAGTAGTTGTAATTTATTAAGTCCATAGAGTGTAGTACCATATTTTTTATGGTAAAATTCAAGTGGCTTAAGTAAACGAATTACAGCTAAACCACATTCATGTTTAATTGAATCACTCATAGAAAAATTAGGGACAACCCATTTTATGTTTATAAAAAGGAACAAAGTTACGAGAAATAAAAAGACTTAATAGTAGAATGGAGTAGGAAAAAATTGCTTTTGTAGAGAATTGTCTGCAATAGTATTCATTAAAACCAAACAACCCGAAATAGCAGATAAGATTTATCGCTATTTCGGGTTGTTTTTTAGAATTAAAAGAGTTTTAAAAGAAAAAGTCTCAAATCTCTACATTATAAATCAGCATCTCCACGGAAAGCAGAGAAGTCAAATAACATAGAAAATCTAAGCGTATTATCCAATGGATTTCTTTGATTAGTTGTTGGTACTAAATAGGAAATATTTAAACCAAAAACATTATATTTTAATCCTAATCCTACAGTAAAATATTTTCTATTACCTTTAGTAGCATGTTCGAAGAAATAACCAGCTCTAACAGCAAATTGTTTATCATACCAATATTCTAATCCAAAAGAATACATCAATTCTCTAAGCTCCTCTGAGATACCACCTGGCGCATCACCGAAGGAACCAAAAATACCAGAGAAAGAAGAAACTTGCTTAAAATCAGCAACACCATCAGCTGGGTCTTCATCAGTCAATGCAGGGTCAGGAGTTGGTGCAAGTAATTTATTAACATCCAAAGCTACGGTTAACCTATTAAATTCGTCAAAGTCTAAGTTCCAAGCAGCACCTATACCTAAGTTGGCAGGAATAAAATCTTTGTTGATAGAATTAGTGTAAGTAATTTTAGAACCAATATTGGTTAAAGCCACCCCAATAGTTAAATCAGAAGTACCATTATTCAAATCTATCTCTCCTGATTTATAAGTCATCGAAATATCTGTAGCAAAAGCAGTACCTGCAGAAATTTGCTCTCCTCCCACTTCTTGTCCAGCAGCTAAATTAGAAAAAATGAATTTAGCGCCTAAACCAGCAGATAACTTATCGCCTAATTTTCTAGCATAAGAACCATTCAATTCAAATTCATTAGGACGACCATTACCTAATGGCATACCGTTCTCATCAGTAAACGCAATATCTCCTAAAGAAAAATACCTTAAACTAAAACCAACAGCTTCTTGATTGTTCAACTGGCGATAGCCAGAAAGGTAAGCTAGATATACATCATTTACATTCAATGCCCTCAACCAAGGGGTATAGGTAACGGCGACACCGCCTTTATCCTCTCCAAAAACCATTTTAGAGGCATTAAAATGTAAAGCATTAGCATCGGTAGAAGTAGCGATACCAACATCTCCCATTGCAGCAGCACGAGCATCTGGTACAATTCTCAAAAAAGGAACAGCTGTAATAATAGTATTCACACAAGGTTCTCCTAGAACAGTCTCGAATTGGCCTGGACTAGATTCAAAACATTGCGCAAAACCTTTTTCAGTTATTCCAAACAATATTACTAAAACTAATAAAGGAAGTAATGATTTTTTCATAGCATTGTTGCGTAAAGGGCGAAAAATAGCCCGAATGTAAACAATTTTTTGGTCAAAATAATTCATGTTGTTGTAAATATGTTGTTGCACTAATTTAGTAGTCTTTTCTGCTAAGAATTATGGCATTTTAATAAATTGTAATTCGACTAGTTTTAAAACTTGATTTTACGAGAAATATTGCCAATGTTAAGAAAAACTTAAATAAGATAATATCAAAAAGTCAAAAACCAGTCAATTATAAGTATTTGCACAGATTTAAATGATAAAAAAGGTACTTGATAGTGTATGATATTTGATACTAAAAATTATAATCATCTACCATTAATAGCACACGGAATCTAGCAACTGGTTTATTAAAAACAATCATTCTCTGACAAA
>CAYMSC010000004.1:38170-41838 GCA_964392805.1 uncultured Saprospiraceae bacterium | reverse complement strand
ATGGTGCAAATGCACGAAAATATTGTCGGTATTGATGCCGCTATTTTTATGCACCCTAAAACATGGAAAGCCTCTGGTCACGTAGATGCCTTTAGTGACCCATTGGTTGATAATAAGGTATCTAAAAAAAGATATAGAGCTGACCAGTTGATAGAAGGCTATATGGATAAGATTGAGGGCAAAATCAACAAAGAGGTAAAAAAGGCTAAAAAACGATTTGGTGATGCTTTTAACGAAGAAGAGTTTCGAGCTACAAATGGTCGAGTTTTAGATAATCTCAAAAAACATGAGGCGGTTCGATTACGATTGGCAGCAGCAATGACGAATGAAGATATGGCGGATTTGAAAGCCATGCTGGAAGAATATAAAATCAATTGTCCTGTTAGTGGGTCAAACGATTGGACCGATGTACGGATGTTTAACCTGATGTTTTATACGCAGTTAGGAAATGTAGCAGGGGAAGAAGGGAAGTTATACTTACGTCCAGAAACAGCTCAAGGTATTTTTGTCAACTTCTTGAATGTGCAAAAAACAACGCGTCAAAAGCTTCCTTTTGGTATTGCACAAATAGGTAAGGCATTTAGAAATGAAATCGTTGCTCGACAGTTTATTTTCCGTATGCGGGAATTTGAACAAATGGAAATGCAATTTTTTATTAAGCCCGGCACCCAAAAAGAATGGTATGCTTACTGGAAAGAATATCGGTTAAAGTGGCATACTTCTTTGGGTACTGCTCCTGAAAAATTCCGTTTCCACGACCATGATAATTTAGCATTCTATGCAGATGCAGCGGTAGATATTGAATTTGAATTTCCTTTTGGCTTTAAAGAATTAGAAGGGATTCACTCTAGAACAAATCACGATTTAAGCAGCCATCAAGAATTGTCTGGTCGTAAGTTACAATACTTTGACCCACAAGAAAATGAGAGCTACGTACCTTACGTAGTCGAAACTTCGATTGGTTGTGATAGAATGTTTTTAGCGATGATGAGTAATGCACTGCAGGACGAAATTGTACCTGATGCAAAAGGAAACGATTCTACTAGAACCGTATTAAAACTACCACCCGCTTTAGCACCAATTAAATGTGCCATTCTTCCATTATTAAAAAACAAGGAGGAATTAACCACTAAAGCAAGAGAAGTGTTTAATAAATTAAAAATTCACTTTAAGTGTCAATACGATGAAAAAGATGCGATTGGTCGTCGATACAGACGGCAAGATGCCATTGGTACGCCTTATTGTGTAACGATTGACTTTGATACTTTAGAAGATAACACAGTAACGATTAGAGATAGAGATACTTTAGAGCAAATTAGAGTTTCTATTGATGACGTAGCAGATATTGTAGCTAAGAAAGTGGATATGAAGCATTTGTTAGCACAAGTATAGTATAAGGTTAATCTAATCATTAGTAAAAAACGCTTGTATCAAATTTGATACAAGCGTTTTTTTTTAGGGGTCTAGTTCTACTTAGAACTTTGAAAAAATAATACTTAAATGCTTTAGGTTCATTTTAAAATCACAAAGTAGAATCTGATAGATTAATTAATACTAAGACCGCTTCACTTTAATGCTACATCCAATCGCCTTCGTGAAAGTTGTTGCTGGTTTATTACCTGCTTCTAAAGCAGCAATTGCGTCTTCTACATATCTAGTAGACACGGCTTCTGCATCTTGTGGATTATTATCTAAAGCACCGATATATTGCACCGTTTTGTCGGCATCTAATAAGTAAATATGTGGTGTTTTCGTAGCGCCGTAAGCTGGATAAACTGCTTGTCCATCATCAAATAAATAAGCAAATGGAAATTCTTTAGCAGATGCTCTTTGTTGCATTTTCTCAAAACTATCACCCGGTTTCACTTCGGGGTCATTTGGATTAATCGCAATCACAGGATATCCCTTAGCCGCATATTTATCGTGTAATTCGATAATCCTTTGCTCATACATTACCGCATAAGGACAAGTGTTGCAAGTAAAAATAACGACATACCCTTTTGCATTCTCATAACTATCTAAGGAAACAGTTTTTCCATCAATATTTTTTAAGGAAAAGTTGGGTGCAGTATCCCCTACTGCTAAACCACCACCATCGGATGTACTAGTTGCAGCTATAAATAAACCAATAGCTGCGATTAATAAAACAGAAAAGGTTAAAATCTTTTTCATGATAAAGGAATTTTTTAATATTGAATTGTATTTTTTTGTAAGAAAGAGCTTCCAGAACTTGGAGTTCTGGAAGCTATTGTATGCTAAATAATTGTGCTGAATCTATAAAAATGGTGTAATAATTTCTTCTAATTCTTCGAAATTTTCGAATGATTTTTCGTAGAACTCATTTTTGTCGCCCTTATAAACCACAGTAGCTGGAATGGCACCCGACCATGCTGGATTCACTTTATCTATCCAGCTATTAGCGTCAGGGTCTATCAAAACAAGTACTTCTGATTGTAGTTTATTTTTTTCCAGAAATGGTTTTAGTTTCTTTTCCAATTGCTTGGAAAAGTCTTGACTGACCAAGATGACTTTCAGTTTTTTGTCTGTATATTTTTGATTTAGTTCCTCGAAATAAGGTAATTCTTTTACACAAGGCGCACACCAAGTCGCCCAGAAATTGATGACGTAGGTCGTATCATTTTTTTGTTGGAAGATAAATGCGAGGTCGTCAAAATTTTCGTAAATCGGTGGTAAACCTTCCATGACCTTAAATTTTGAAGTCGCTGGAATATTTGCTTTGGCAATACTGCTTTCTACTTTGGCAGGTTGATTACAAGCTAAGCATAAAAAAGCAAAACTAAATAAGGTTAATATAATTTTTTGCATGGCTGTTTGTTGAGGAATGAAGATTAAATAAGTAAAAGAGTAAGTAGATTGGACTTAGTTATTTATTTTTCATTCCTTAGTCTAAAGCTGTATTTTTGTGGTTAATTATAAAACGTTGATGATTAGTAAATCATTGTAATGTTTAACCGACAATATTTAATCTAGTTTAAAATCGACGAAAAATACAAGCGTTATTTTTCGTCACTACTGAAATATATGGACAAAATTCTTTCCTATTTTCCTGATTTAACAGAAACACAGCAAAAACAATTTAGTCAATTAGGCGAATTATATAAAGATTGGAATCAAAAAATTAATGTCATTTCCAGAAAGGACATTGATAATTTATACGTGCGGCATGTCTTGCATTCGTTGGCAATTCCTCCTGTGGTACGCTTTCGTACAGGTGCGGATATTTTAGATTTAGGTACAGGTGGTGGCTTTCCTGGCATTCCTTTAGCCATTTTATATCCAGAAGTTAATTTTACTTTGATTGATGGAACGCGCAAAAAAATTCATGTGGTGCAAGAAGTCGTTGATGCCATTGGTTTAACAAATGTGACCGCTCGACAAATTCGCGCCGAAGAACTCAAAGCTAAATTTGATTTTGTTGTGACAAGAGCGGTCGCCCGATTGGATAAATTGATTGTATGGAGTCAACGCTTACTTAAAAATACCGAAAAACACGCTATTCCCAACGGTATTTTGGCATTAAAAGGAGGAGATGTAGAAGCAGAAGCCAAAGACATTCCAAAAGGTAATTACGTAGAAATTTATCCTATTAATGACTTTTTTAAAGAAGAAGAATTTAAGGAGAAATATGTGATTTATGTGCAGCGGTA
>CAYMSC010000004.1:24531-38070 GCA_964392805.1 uncultured Saprospiraceae bacterium | reverse complement strand
ATCCGCTACCAATTTTATCATGCTTTGGCGTTAATTTTGCTGGCTATTTTAACAGCTCCGATGAAAAATCATCGTTTCTTAAAATATGCAGGTTGGTTATTTACCGCTGGGATTATTTGTTTTTCGGGGTCGATTTATCTATTGGCTTGTCGAGAATTTTTAGGGATAGAAAGTTGGCGATGGTTAGGACCGATTACGCCGATTGGGGGAACTTTTTTTATTATTGGTTGGGGCTTATTATTTGCTGCAGCTGCGAAATTAGACCAGTAGTGCCATTCCGATAGCTATCGGAATTGTTTGGTATAAAATCATTGACATGAATAGAATAATTAAATGTTTTTATTTGTTTTTTCTGTTTTCAATATCATGCACTTTTAATTCCCCTTATTTTGAAGTTATAGATGAATGTTTAGTCATAAAAAGAAAGATGTGGTTTCAAAGTATCTATATTGAAATGGTTAATTCTCCTAATTTGTACATTATTACAAGAAATCAGGATTATGATGGGGCGCATAAAATCTGTCTAAACGATATACCAAAAGGTTATTGGTTGATTAATCATCGTGACACCTTAGCAAATAATTCGATTCCATTTTTAGAAGGGCAAAAAATTAAAATAAAAAATTCCGGTGGTTGTGCAGGTTCTTGGGAAGTAGAAGCAATTATTAAAAATAGCAAGTTAATTCCTTTAAATTAATTGATATTCAAAACAAAGAAATGAAGCAAAAATGGTCAATAGATGAATTACAAGATACTTGGAAATTAGTAGCCCAGTTGCATAATGGTCAAAAATATGGAGGACAAAAAGAAGGCGAGCGAATAGAATATATTAATCATATTGGAAGTGTAGTTTTTGAAATAATAGCAGCTAATGAGGAGGAAGAAAATATGAATGCTGACTTAGCAATCAAATGTGCTATGTTGCACGATACTATTGAAGATACAGAAGCATCTTATGAGCTTATCAAAGACAAATTTGGCGAACTAGTAGCAGAGGGTGTTTCGGCACTTACCAAAAATGAACAATTAGCGAGCAAGAGAGAAATGATGCAGGATAGTTTAAGTCGAATAAAAAAACAACCAAAAGAAGTTTGGGCCGTAAAGATGGCAGATAGGATTTCTAACCTTTATGCCCCTCCTTTTTATTGGACAGATGATAAGAAAATTAAGTACCTAGAAGAAGCTAGATTAATTTATGATGCTTTGAAAGAGGGTAATAAATATTTAGCAAATAGATTACAACAGAAAATTGAAAAATATCATCAATATTTGGACGGAACTAATTAGATAATTCAAAAAAGCCAAGCAGAGCTTGGCACTACAGAAAAATTATGTCAAAAATTCAAAAAAAATATCAAGACTACGTTGCGATCATGCAAAAAAGAGCAGACGTAGATTATTCGATAGGCGTATTAAGTTGGGATAAAGAAACGTATTTACCAGAAAAAGGAGCAAGATTTCGTTCTCAGCAAGTAGCCACTTTATCAGGTATTTCTCACGAAATATTTACCGATAAAAAATTTGGAAAAACCTTAGTGGAGTTAAATGAGAAGTCTGTAAAGCTAGATAAACGGCAGGCGAAAAATGTAAAATTAAGCCTAAAGGAATACGAGCGGTCTACCAAATTAAGCAAAGAGTTTGTGGTCAAAAAATCACAGATAATCTCAGAAGCGTATCACGCTTGGATGGAAGCACGAAAAGCCAATGATTTTAAAGTGTATAAAAAAGCGTTGGGAAAGGTCGTGGATATGTGTCGAGAAGAAGCGGAATTGATTGGCTATAAAGACCATCCATACGATGCTTTATTGGATATTTACGAACCAGATGCTAGGACTAAAGATTTAACCAAACTGTTCAAAGACGTAAGAGAACAATTGGTTGACTTCGTAAAGGAGTTGAAAGAAAAAAAACAGGTTAAAGATGTTTTTTTATATCAAAAATATGATAAAGACAAGCAATGGGATTTCGGCTTAAAGTTGCTCAAGAACATGGGCTATGATTTTAAGGCAGGTCGCCAAGATTTATCAGAACACCCATTTACCATCAATTTTTCTCCTGAAGATGTGCGGGTAACCACTAGAGTAGATGAAAATGATTTTATGAATATGACTTGGAGTTGTATTCATGAAGGAGGACATGCTTTATATGAGCAAGGATTGCCGAGTGAGCAATATGGTTTGCCATTGGGTGCTTATATTTCTTTAGGGATTCACGAATCTCAATCCCGACTTTGGGAAAACAATGTAGGGCGTAGTTTACCTTATTGGAAAGCGCATTATAAAGGTTTGAAAAAGATGTTTCCTAAAAACTTAGGGGAGGTGCCAACTAAGAAATTTTATAAAGCCATTAATAAAATTCAACCTAATTTAATTCGAACAGAAGCGGATGAGTTACATTATCATTTTCATGTGTTGATTCGGTTTGAAATAGAAAAGGGATTAATGGAAGGTAAGTTAAAAGTAAATAATTTAGATGAAGTTTGGAATGCCAAATACAAAGAATATTTAGGCGTAAAAGTACCAGATGCCAAGCAAGGCATCTTACAAGATATTCATTGGTCACATGGAAGTATTGGTTATTTTCCAACTTATTCTTTGGGCAGTTTTTATGCCGCTCAATTTTTTCAACAAGCAGAAAAAGAAATTCCTAATCTGTTGGAAGAAATCGAAGCGGGCAACAATCAACTTCTTTTAGATTGGTTGCGAACAAATATCCACCAACACGGTCGTTTGTATAATGCAGAAGAATTATGTAAAAAAATAACAGGCGAAAAACTAAATTTCAAATACTTTATGGACTACGCTCGAAAGAAATTCGGAGGAATTTATGGATTAAAGTAACACAACTCTCTGAGTTGTGAAAAGTAACATAGCTCTCCGAACTGTGAAAATTTCACCAACTATTTAAATCACAAAACCTATCAGATATATGGAAAGTATCTAATAGGTTTTTTTATTACATAAAGGAATAATATTTGCTACATAAAATAATTAGGGTTAATCAAGTCGTTATAGGCATGTAAACTTTCCCTTTTTCTAAAAAATAGAATTATATGACATCCGTAATTAAATCTTTTGTACTAGCCATTGGTTTCTTTTTATTGGCCATTCCTACCTATGCTCAAATATCTTTTGGCATTAAAGGCGGCGTCAATGTGGCAGAATTTTCTTTTCAAGACCAAGGAACTTCTATCCCACAATCTTCTATTAATGGCTTTACATTAGGTGGGGTATTAGAAATAGGCTTAGGTGGAAATTTATTTTTGCAACCAGAAGCAGTCTTTGTGCAAAAAGGAAGTGAGTTAAATACGGCCATTACAAGTTTAAAAACGAATGTTAATTATTTAGATATTCCTATACTACTAAAAATTAAAATCCTCAATTCTAATTTACTAAACATAAATTTATTAGGAGGTCCATCTTTTGGTTTAGCCCTCAATGGAGAAGAAACCATTCAAGGAGGTCAAACCATAGACATTAATTTTGGTGGAGAAAACGGCTTAAAACGCTTTGATTTAGGTATCAATGCAGGAGGAGGAGTAGGTATAAATTTAGGTAGTGTTGGTGTTTTCGGAGATATCCGTTACCTTTTTGGGGTAAGCGATATTAGTGAAGATGCTAACCGAGAAATAAGAAATAAAGGCTTAAATCTAAGTGTTGGTTTAATGTTTAAACTTTTAGGACGATAAATACCGTTTGCAGTAGGCAGCGAGTAGTCAAACTGCCTACTGCAAACTGTTCACGCTGCTTTAGTAGTAGCAAAATCTCTCACCTTTTTGATTTCGGCATATTCACTGAACGAAACCATTCTTCCACTTTCTTCATCCCATAATTTATTAAAAATAGTCCTTAAACTTTGGGTAAAGGTTAAAGTTGTGACGTGCTTTTGTAAGATGGGATTTTCTTCAGCACATTTTGCCAAGTTATAATTTGGAATCTGAGAACTCAGATGATGAATATGGTGATAACCAATATTTCCTGTTAGCCAGTGAAATACTCGGGGCAATTTGTAATAAGAAGCACCTTTGATAGCCGCTAAAACATAATCCCAATTACCTTTCCACCGTTGGTAGGTATCTTCATGTTGGTGCTGAACATAGAAAAACCAAAACGAAATCACCCCAAAGAAATAAACGATTGGTAAGTGAACCATTAAGAACTTTGTCCAGCCAAATAAAAAACCACAACCAATAAAAACTGCTGTAAAAAGTAAGTTATTTAAAGTCATCGCCTTATGAATTCGATGCCACCCTTTTCTACCACGCCCTAAAAATGGAAAACGCATAGAGAAGACCAAGTAAATAACTGGTACAACCAAGAATAACATAATTGGATTTCTGAAAATTCGGTAAGAAAATTTTCTAGCAGGTGTCAGCTTATAATATTCTTCTACTGTCAAAAAATTAATATCCCCAAAATCTCGCTCTTCTAGTTGTCCCGTGTGTCCATGATGATGACTGTGTACTTTCGCCCAATATTTATAAGGCATTGCACTAAACAAACTACAGAATAAACCGATTCGATTATTCCATTTTCGCTTTTGAAAAAAGGATTGATGGCCACAATCATGTTGAATAATAAAAATACGAACTAAAAAGAAAGCATTAATTATTCCTAATCCTAAAGTAATTATATACGGCAAAGACAAAGAAAAATACATCAAAACCCATAAGACGATAAATGGCCCAAAGGAATTAACTATTTGTATGATGGCTTTGGTATTATTCGGTTTTTTATATTGACTGATAATTTTTGCCCAGTCTTTTAAATCACGCTTAATTTCTTGTTCCATTGTCTATTTAAAATTTTACCAATAAAAATTAGCTTACAAATAGGTTTTGGAGGGTTAATAAATTGACTGTTAATTTGGAATTTTGAAACGTCAGGTATGCTAAAGATTTACTTAATATTTACTACTATGACAAGTAAATATAGAATATGTGACAAAAAGAAGATTTTTTTTAAATAATTACTAATATGTCCGCCAAACGATGAACGATGAATTCGTTAAATATGATAGCCTTAAAAATAAACTACGCAGTATAGTAGAGTTAGATAGGATTAGCACACATGAATTCGTACGGATGCTTGCGGATAGGGGTTTAACGGGGACGTTACATGACTTATTCTAGGTCATATTCATGTAAGTAGGGCGAACGAAAAGTCGTTTTTATAATATGTAAACGACTGAGAAAAGTTAAAACTTTTGAAATATTGGTTTGAAGTTGAAAACTTCAAACATCGACCGCTAGTTTTTCAATGAGTTATATATTATGATTTTGACTTTTCGTTCGCCCTATCATGTAAGTTATTTTTTCATTTTCTTCTCTTTTCTCTACGCTCTACAATTATCATCTCTTTATTTCTTGTTGAAAAAAGGTAATTAAATTATGCAAATTACCATTTTTACAAACAGTTGAAATTTCTTTAGAAACTTGTTCTTTTTTCTCAATATTTAAAGGAAAGCGGAGTTGTGGGGTTTTAATTTTCTTTTTGGCTCGACTAATGATTTGTCGACAATGCTCCATTTTTTTGTCGAAAATTTCTGTTAATTGCGGATAATCCATTTCAAAACCTTCTTTTAAAATGAGCATACTAAACTCTGGTAGTGTCAACTTTTGCAAAAGTTCACTAATACCTGTTGATAAATCTTGCTCGAAGTCAAAAGGGCGAAAATCTATCTCTTCGTATTTGTTTCTTAGACCTTCTAGTGGGTTATTGAAATGAATCTCTCTAGTTTTTCTAATAGAATTCAGAAAATTAATGCAAATATTTTTTAGGGTTTGAATTAGATATGCCTTGACATTTTTAATCTTTGCATGATCTATTTTTAACCATTTTTCAAAAGTATCTTGCACTAAATCCTCGGCATCTTTCATGCAGCCCACCATATTGAAGGCAATTCGTTGAAGCTGTGGCTGATATTGTAAGAATGTTTCTGCTGAAGACACTTTATTTGTTGATTGATTATTGATTAGTAAGATTTCAATACAGACCAGAAGATGACCAGATTTGAAATAAAAATCTAGTCATCTCCTGATGATCGTATTGAATGCTTACATTGTTTGTTTTTAAAGAGCTGAATATTAATTCAATCAACTAATAATTAATCAATCAATTACCATCAACTCTAAACCGCTTGCAAGATACTTCAAATTTTAATCAAAATTGCTATCTATCTTTGTTTTCCTATGAAGTTACTTGTAATCGAAGACGAAAAAGCCCTCGCAGATAATATTAAGTCTTACCTCTCCACAAATGAGGTAATTTGTGAAGTGGCTCAAAATTATCAAGAGGCCGTAGCTAAACTAAACGTTTATTCCTACGATATTATTCTATTGGATATTATGTTGCCTGATGGCAATGGCTTGGATGTCCTTCGGTTTTTAAAAGAGGAACAATCAGAAGCGGGTATCTTAATTATTTCTGCCAAAAATTCCTTAGACGATAGGGTAACAGGTTTGGAGCTTGGCGCAGATGATTATTTAACCAAACCTTTTCATTTATCAGAACTAAATGCTCGCCTCAAAGCCATCTATCGAAGACGGAAATTTCAAGGATTTACAGAAATAAAGTTTAATGAAATTGCAGTAGATACCAATAACCATGAGGTCAGTATTCACGGTAAACAGTTGGAATTGACCGTTAAAGAATACGAATTACTACTCTTTTTTATTTCTAATAAAAATCGAGTTTTAACCAAGCAAACCATCGCTGAACACCTTTGGGGAGATAATGTCGATTTTCTGGATTCTTTCGACTTTGTCTATCAACATATTAAAAACTTGCGCAAGAAAATTTCTGCGGCAGATGGACAAGATTATATTAAAACGATTTATGGCTTAGGCTATAAGTTTCATAATAATTAGACGGGTTACGAGTTGCGGGGTGTGTACCCGCAACTCGCAACTCGCAAACCCAAAAAAATGCGGCTAATTACCAAAGCAACCCTGCTCTACTTATTCATCATGTCCCTTGTATTTAGTCTTGCTGGAATGATTACTTATAATATGGTGATGAAAAGTGTGGCAAGAGAAACCGACTATTCTTTGGCGCAGAATATGTGGTTACTGAGAGATGCCATAGCTGAAGGAAAACCTTTAGATGCCTTGCAAAATCAGAAAACTGAAATTATCAAAGTAAGCAATATTCAGCCTAGAGATACTCTTTATACTTTCTCGGACACACTAGCTATGCACCCTTATTGGAAACGGCTAGAGCCTCATCGTAAATTGACCATTACTAAACAAATAGATACAACTTATTATCGTTTTAGCATGTTTGATATCTTCTTAGAAACAGATGATGTTTCTGACGGAGTAATTAGTGTAATGACCCGCTTGTTTTTTGGTTTAGGATTGGTATTACTAGTAGCCAGTTTTTTAATTTCTAGTTGGTTATTTCAACCTTTTCAAAAAACTTTACAAAAAATAAAAAGCTTTAATTTAAAAAATAATAAGGTGGTTGCTTTTGAAGATACCTCCACCAAAGAATTTAAGCAATTGAATGGATTTATTTCTCAAATGACCGAGAAGGCGCAAAGAGATTATATTTCGTTGAAAGAATTTTCGGAAAATGCCGCCCATGAAATGCAAACGCCAATTGCTGTGGCCAAAGGAAAATTGGAATTATTATTAGAAAGTCCTCATTTACAAGAAGCGCAATTGCCTTTGATTCAATCTGCCCAAGCAGCACTCTCCAAATTATCTAAGTTGGGTCAATCTTTATCCTTATTAACTAAAATTGAGAATAACGAATTTACAGGAAAAGAAACAACTGACTTTTCAGAAGTGGTCGAACAGTCGGTGGTTACCTTTCAAGACATTTGCGAATTAAAAGGATTGACATTAAAAAGTACTATTGAAAAAAAGGTCATGCTTTCCATCAATGCCTCTGTGGCAGATATATTAGTCAGTAATTTATTGAAAAACGCAGTGCGCTATAATGCTGAAGACGGTTGGGTGAATGTTACCTTAAATAAAACACAATTAATTATTGAAAATCCGGGAATCCCCCCTAATGTACCAACTAATCAACTATTTGAACGTTTCCGAAAAAGTAATCAAAGTGGTGCTTCTTTAGGTTTAGGATTAGCCATTGTTAAAAAAATCTGCGAAGTCAATCATTTGCAAGTCGACTATGTTTTTAAGGAAGGGATTCATCGATTAATCGTCAAATTTCCTGCTAAATCTTAATAATTAAAAGACAAAATATTACTAAATCAGATTTTCCTCAAAATTCCTACAAATTCTGCACAAGATTTCCACTTAATTTTGTTGAACAATTTCATATTGGACTGTTATACCTATTTCATTATTATTAACCAAAAAAATTAAACCAAGCTATTTAAAGCTTAATCTGTTATGAAAAATCACCAACGTATTTTAATTACTCTTTTTTGCTTATTGATAATTATACCCGCTGCTTTCACACAAAATCGTGGAGGTAGACCAGGTGGAGGCGAAAGACCGAGTGCTACCATTAAAGGAAAAATTATTGATGGAGATAGTGGCGACCCTTTAGATTATGCGACGATAACTATTTTTTCAAAAAAGGATAGTTCCTTAGTTACTGGAGGTATTACAGATGAAAAAGGACTTTTTAAAATTGAAACAAAAATGGGCAAATATTTTGCTCAAGTTGAATTTCTTTCTTTCAAAACTCGAACAGTTTCTGACGTCCCTTTAGGTAAAGGCCAATTTGTAGCAGATTTGGGAACAATTGCTTTGGCGGCAGATTCGGAGACTTTAGTTGAAGTAGAAGTACGTGCAGAGAAAAGTCAAATGCAAATCGGCTTGGATAAAAGAGTTTTCAATGTGGGAAAAGATTTGGCAAATACGGGGTCTTCTGCTGAAGATATTCTGGATAATGTACCTTCTGTTGAAGTAGATGTTGAAGGGAATGTTAGTCTGAGAGGAAGCGAGAATGTAAGGATTTTGATTGATGGAAAGCCTTCTGGGCTAGTAGGTTCAGATAGTGGCAGTGGACTACGATCATTGCCTTCTAATTTGATAGATAAAGTTGAAGTTGTTACAAATCCTTCTGCACGTTATGAAGCAGAAGGGGCAGCAGGTATTATCAATATCGTTTTGAAAAAAGATAAGAAAAAAGGGGTCAATGGATCTTTCGATGTGACGACTGGGGTGCCTGCTAATTATGGTATTGGAGTGAATATGAATTTTCGTCGAGAAAAAGTAAATTTCTTTGTGAATTACGGCTTATCTTATCGAAGTAATAATGGTGGAGGTAAAACTTTTCAAGAACGGTTGACCGATGATGCTATTCTTATTCAAGACCAAGTTAGAGACCACGAACGGGGTGGCTGGTCGAATAGTATTCGTTTTGGGGCGGATTACGACATCAATAAATATAATACGCTGACAGGGTCTTTTTTATTTAGAAAGAGTGATGAAGATAATCTGGCAAATATTATTTATAAAGATTTTATAGGAAGTACAGATTTTAATGATTTAGAAGAGATTACTACTCGAACAGATAATGAGAAAGAAGATGAATCATCGATTCAGTATTCCTTAAATTACAAGAAAACTTTTGATAAAAAAGGACAAGAATTGACGGCTACTGTTCAATATGAAGATGATAGTGAATCAGAAAGTTCTGATTATATAGAACAATATTTTGATAGAAATAATGACCTACTTGGACGAGCAGATTTATTGCAAGAATCTCGGAATACAGAAAGCGAAAAACAGTATTTATTTCAAATAGATTACGTTAATCCAATCGGCAAGGATGGAAAGTTTGAGGTGGGACTAAGAAGTTCTATTCGAGATATTCGCAATGATTATGAAGTGAATGAATTTGATGATAATATCTGGCAACCGCTACTAGATTTTAGAGGAAACCCACTAAGTAATAATTTTAAATACGATGAGGATATTCATGCGGCCTATGCCATTTTTGGCAATAAAAAAGGAAAATTTTCTTACCAATTTGGTTTAAGAGGAGAATATTCTCAGGTGGTAACGGAATTAGTAGAAACAAATGAATTGAATGACCGAGATTATTTCAACTTGTTCCCTAGTGCCTTTTTAAATTATGAGTTCTCTGAAAAAAATGCAGTACAGTTGAGTTATAGCCGAAGAATTCGACGACCTAGATTTTGGTACTTAAATCCATTTTTCACTTTCTCTGATGCTCGTAATCAGCGAACAGGAAATCCTAATTTAGACCCTGAACTCACACACTCCGTAGAATTAGGACATGTCAAATATTTTGAACAAGGAACGTTAACTTCCTCTATATACTATCGCTATTCTGAAGGAACAATTGCTCGAAGTATTCGAACCGTTTTAAACGACCAACAAACACTCTCTCGTCCTGAAAACTTAAAAGATGAACATGCTTATGGTTTAGAATTAACCCTTTCTTATAGCCCCTTTAAATGGTGGCGAATTAATAGTGATGCTAACTTTTTTAGAGCGATTACTGACGGCACAAATGTGCAAGAAGGCTTAAAAGCAGATACTTATGCCATTAGAGGAAGAGTTACTTCGAGAATGACGATAAGGAAAAAAACCGATGTCCAATTGAGATTAAGTTATCGAGGACCACGAGAGACGACACAAGGACGAAGCAAATCTATTACTTCTCTTGATATATCGGCAAACCGAGATATACTTAAAAAGAAAGCAACTTTAACTTTAAGTATTCGGGACCTTTTTAATAGCAGAAAATATCGCAGTGAAGTTTTCTTAGATGACTTTTTCTCTGATAGCGAATTTCAGTGGCGCGCTCGTACAGCAACGCTTACTTTTAACTACCGATTGAATCAAAAGAAAAAGCGTGGTGGCAGAAGAGGTGGCGGCAGCTTTGGCGGTGGCGAAGGCGAATTTTAATATTTAGAGCTGAGCATAAAGTAATATGCTTGCCAAACGATGAACTATAAATGTTGAGTAAAACGAAATCCCTGTCTACTCCGATTAATCGGAGATTTTTATCGGGGATGAACGATGAATTCGTTAAATAGAAAATATATTATACTAGAAATGGGATAAATTCGTGAAAATTAATTTAGAAGTCAGACTGTCTATTGCATAGACTGTCAGAAGTCAAATAAATCAGGATTAAATGATTAATTATCAGCATATTATGGTTTTAAAATCTGACTTCTGACAGAAAAATGTAATTTTTCGGTCTGACTTATGACCTCTTTTCAAAATCACTTTTTTTATCCCGTTTGGAGTATAACAATTAATTATTGACTTCGTCGAATTGACATTTCATCGTTTTGCGACCATATTGATAAAGACAACATAGAATGAATTCAGCATAGGTACTAAATATATTATAAGAATCCGATTAATAAAATCCATGTTTTAAGCGGTTGTGTCAGCAACCGCTTTTTTTTATTTTATCTTTGTCCAAATATTGAACCCTTTATCAACTTTGAAACGATGAAAAATATGGAAAATTTAAAATACCCAATTGGTAGATATAAAACACCACTTATAATCAAAGCTACTACAGTCAAAAATTGGATAGCAGAAATAGAAGCACAACCTGCCAAATTTCGAGCATTAGTAGAAGGGTTAACAGAAGAGCAATTAAATCTCCCCTATCGCCCCGGTGGTTGGACAGTACGCCAAGTAGTGCATCATGTGGTGGATAGTCATATGAATAGTTTGATTCGCTTTAAATGGACATTAACAGAAGAAAACCCAACGATTAAAGCCTATTACGAAGACCGTTGGGCGACTTTGGACGATTATGACCAAACGCCTGTTGAAGTCTCTCTTACCTTATTGGAAGCCTTGCACCAGCGATGGGTTATTTTATTAAAGTCTTTAACGCCTGAGCAGTTAAAACGAACTTTTGTGCATCCTGAAAGTGGAAACACCATTCCTTTAGACGCTTTGGTTGGTATGTATGCTTGGCATGGAAATCACCATGTGGCTCACATAGAATTAGCACTGGGTAAAAGATAATTATCCCTGTACTATTTCTTTCCAATTGACTTCTTTATAGGACTCAAAAAGAAGAACGCCAATAAAACTAAAAATAGCAGTAACCAATACTGCACTAATGACAATTAGAGAACGCTTAGGACGAGATTTGATGATGGGAACAGCACCTGCTTCTATTAGATTAATTGCCGAAAGGTCAGAATTATAAGCAGTTTTTAACTGGTTAAGATGGACACTTTCTACACCTAATTTATTACTCATATCTTTCTGTTGTCTTTCTAAAACTAATACTTGAGATTGTCCTGCATTAAAATCTTTTGTTCGTTCTGTTAAGATACTAACCTGACTTTTATATGCTGCAATATTAGCGGCAATTTGGGCTAAAGTATCTCTTGGTGCGCCTGACGCTTTTAATGCCTTTAATTTTGCTGTCGCACCTACGAGGTCGGATTCTGCCGTTAAAATCCGCATGGCAAAAACTTCTCCTTGGGATTCTGTATTAATCACACCATATTGAGTTTTTAAGACGCGAATGCTATCTCCAATGATGGCTAACTGGTTATTTTTTTCTTGGATATTTTGCTCTAAAGACTTTTGATAGTTTTTAAGCTGCCCTTTTATAACATTTACTGCTAATTCGTCTATTTGTTCTCTGGCTGCATTGACCATTTTAGCGGCTAATTCCTTATCTGTATCTTCTATGGAGAGTTCTATAGCATCTCGTTTTGTCTTAATTACATTATAATATTTATTAAATTTTTGTCTGACATTATAAGCTGCTCTTTCTTTCGTTGGGTCAATGTCATAATGCGTATATAAATCAAATGTCTGAATCATATACTCTTTTAAATCATTGGATTCTGCAATGGTTAGTAGGCGGTCATTATCACGGTCATCTCCATAAAATTCTATATCCCTGTTGGAAGTACCAAAAATTTGCCCAGGCTTGGCTTGGTCTACGCTATTGGCGTAAAAAATGGTCGTAGATTCATAATAATTGGATAGCAATAAAGAAATGGCAGCAGTTCCAATACCTACACCAATGCACAAGTAGGCAATTGGTTTAAGCCATTTAAAGAAAATTTTTAACACGTCTAGCAAGTTTTCTCTTTGCGCCATGAAGATTTATAATTGAAAATATGGTTGAAAATTTAGCGCAAAAATAGGAAAATAGCGCACATAATTGGAAGGAAAATAAAAGAATCGAAAAAACCTGTTTTCTCGATAAAAATTATCCAACTAATTTTAAGCCAATAAAAATACAAATTAGACAGATAATGATACTCAAGCCAATATTGGCAACTGCATATAAATAATTGCCTGCTTGCAATAATTCAAAAGTTTCTGCAGAAAATGTGGAAAAAGTACTAAATCCTCCACAAAATCCTGTCATTAATAATAATTTTGTTGTTGGGTTTATATCGCCTTTTAAACTTAGTCCCATCAAAGCACCTAAAATAATACATGCCAAAGCATTAGCGATGAAGGTAGCTAAAGGATAATCCAATGCTTGAGTAGCTAATAATCGGGCGATGCCATAGCGGCACATACTGCCCAAACCTCCGCCAATAAAAACAAATAAAAATGATTGCATATAGATTCGGTTGTCGGTT
>CAYMSC010000004.1:0-24431 GCA_964392805.1 uncultured Saprospiraceae bacterium | reverse complement strand
TCGGTTGTCGGTTATCGGTTGTCGGTTGCTCTATATAACTGACAACGGATTTTATTTTAAAAATTCAATATTTCTTTTCAAACCAGTATACTTTGTTCGTTTTACGGGTGATTTTCTAAAAATTGCTCTAAAAACTTCTTCCGTAATTTCTTCCCATTCTTCTTTTTTCATACTCAATAAATCAGGATGCGGAATAAATGCAGGTTCCTGATGTTGGGTTGAAAAGCGATTCCAAGGGCAGACTGCTTGGCAAACATCACAACCAAACATCCAATTGTCTAATTTCCCTTTGTACTCAGCAGGAATGGCTTCTTTTAATTCTATCGTAAAATAGGAAATACATTTACTGCCATCTACTATATACCCTTCGGGAGAAATGGCTTCTGTTGGACAGGCATCTATGCAGCGAGTACAACGCCCACAATAGTCTTTTATCGGATGATCATAAACTAATGCTAAATCAATAATTAATTCGGCTAGAAAAAAATAAGACCCTTTTTTGGGGTTTATTAATAAAGTGTTTTTGCCAACCCAACCTACGCCTGTTCTTTTTGCCCAATCTCTTTCTAATATTGGTGCAGAATCCACAAAACAGCGACCGTCCACTTCGCCAATTTCTGTATGAATAAAATTTAAGAGTGTTTTTAACTTATTTTTGAGGACAAAATGATAATCTTTTCCGTAGGCATATTTGGAAATTTTGGGAGCTGTCGGGTCTTCCTGTTGTTCTTCACTAAAATAATTATACGTTAAAGTAACAACTGTCTTCGCACCGGGGACTAATTTAGTAGGATCAATGCGTTTTTCAAAATGGTTCGCCATATACCCCATTTTGCCGTACATCCCTTGATTCAGCCAATTTTCTAAGTGTTTTGCTTCAGTTTCTAATTTTTCGGCTTTAGCAAAACCTACGAAGGCGAATCCTAAACGATTCGCCTCTTCAGTAATTAAAGTGGTATATTTTGCCTTTGACATTTATTGCTGTAGTGCCAAGCTCTGCTTGGTATTAAATTTTAATGAAAAATGCCGATTCGTTGACAAATCTCGTAGAATTTCATCGAATGATTGATTTCAGTCGACCTGAAATGCTAATAAATACTAGAAATTTATAGGGGGTTGTGTAAAAAAATGATAAAAATTTAAAAAATATACATTTTATAAAATACTGATTATTAGATATTATCAAATAATGAAAATTTTTAATAGTATCCAAAAATGGACTTTTCACACAACCTCTATCCAGTATATCGCGGGATTTTTCAGAGAACCAAAATGCCAAGCAGAGCTTGGCGCTACAAATACAAAAATAGCCTTATCCTATGAAAAAAGATGAAAATTGGAAATTAATCAAATCAGAACCTGCCATAGATTTAAATATTGTAAAAATTCGACATGATTTTTATAAAAATCCTAGAAATCAAAAAGTGGTTAAAACCATTGCTATTGAAGGTAATAATGCGGCAAATGTAATTGCTAAAACAGTCGCAGGTAAAATTATTATGGTGCGGCAATTTCGATTTGGTATTGGAAATTATACACTAGAAATCCCAGGAGGAATGATTGATGAAGGAGAAGATGTTTTAAAAGCTGCACAACGAGAAGTTCGAGAAGAAACAGGGTACGAAGGGGACAATTGGCAATATTTAGGTAATATATTATCCAACCCTGTTTGGATGAATAGCATCATACATCATTATTATATGGAAAATGCCATACTAAAATATGATTTGGAACTTGATGAGGCGGAAGATGTGGAAATAGTTTTATTATCAGCCGAAGAAGTTTATCAAAAAATAGACAACGGAGTGATTAAACATCCGCATACTATTTCTGCTTTTTTCTTTGCTAGGAAAATATTGGGTAATTTTTAGAATTGCTTTGAATTTCCTTAGGAACTCTGAAAAAATAAATTTACCAATTTTGAAATATGAATAAACGCTGTTTATGAACCTCGAAGAGGATGGGCAGCTTTTCAATGGGTTGAAAACCTATGGAAAAAAGATTCAATTCAAAATTCTTTTGGTAAATTTATTTTTTCAGTAATACTTAGAATGTGTTTTTAAAGTAATTTTTCTATCCTTATTTTCCGTCAGCATAAATGTTTAGCTCTAGGGACGAAAAAATCATAAATCATACATTTTAAATCATACATCATAAATCCACGTAATTTTGGATAAAAAGGCAATTAAAACTGATAGGCATTTTTTAGGCTAAAATCCCTAATCAACATTTTTTTAGACAGATTTATGATGTATGATTTATGAACTATGATTTCAGATTCCAACCCAAGGTTGATATATATTTAATTAAACAAGGGCTTAGTTGCATATGCAGCTAAGCCCTTGTAAAATAAAAAAAGGTGAGAGCAAGACCAGATCTACCCCCCGACGATTTGGTCTGCCTCACCTAAAGACTATTGCTAGCCTTTTCCTTTACGGTTATGAGAATTTTATCGGGGGACGATTCGAGGGGACTATATATTATAGTGAGCTTTGAGACCAGTTCTACCCCCCAAGAAACTGGTCTCGCTCACTTCTTAGAGTCACATCTGACTCTAATACTCTTTATGATGAGCTAGATTGTTCATCTAGTAATCCATTACTTGTTTAATCGGCTTAATTAAATGGGAATCTATGAGGGGGAGAAAACAAAAAGCGATTCCAAAAGGAAATATATTCTAATTATTTGTAGTTTCTATTTTATGTGTCATCTACTGCAAAAACCTTTCCTAAAAGTCACTTTTCCTAAAAATATTTTATAGTTTTTTTTCTTTAATATTTAAAGGAATATATAAATGGAGTTTCTTTAATTAAAAATTAAGTGTTAAATGGTATTAACTTTTATGTAATTAATTAGTTGTGGGGAAGAAAAGCTCCTTCTTTCTGTTTTTGCATTTTTCAATGTTGATGACGTTTCTTCTAAACGACTCCACAATAATACAATCTATCTTCCTTTGTCTCATTCTTGATTCCCAATTAATGTGACAGGAAATACTGGCATTAATTTATAATAAATCATCATGTTTCCGTACTTTTGACAGTGTTTTTCTGACTTGAAAGTGACATAAAGCGTCAATCTGTCATAATTAAGCTTATGGCATATCATTTGACTATTTTTCTGATAGTCTTTTGACCTATTAATCAATCATATAAATCAACACATATGCAAAAAGGTACTATTTCAGTTTCTACTGAGAATATCTTTCCTATAATTAAACAATTTTTATATTCTGACCAAGAGATATTCCTTAGAGAACTTGTTTCTAACGCTACTGATGCTACTTCTAAATTAAAAACGTATGCTTCTAGGGGAGAAGCAAAAGGAGAAATTGGCGATACGACTATCGAAATCCTTATTGATGAGGAAGCAAAAACACTGACCATACGGGACAAAGGGATTGGAATGACCGAAGAGGAAGTAATGAAGTATTTGAATCAAGTAGCCTTTTCTAGTGCGCAAGAATTCTTAGAAACTTATAAAAATGAAAGCAGTATTATCGGTCACTTTGGACTTGGTTTTTATTCTGCTTTTATGGTCGCTGAGAAGGTAGAAGTCGTCACAAAATCTTACAAAGAAAATAGTGAAGGTGTGACATGGACTTGTACTGGCAATACCGAATTTATTTTAGAGAAAAATGATAAAAAAGAACGCGGAACAGATATTATTCTTCATATTAGTGAGGATAGTACTGAGTATTTAGAGAAAAATCGCATTGAAGGCCTTCTAAATAAGTACTGTAAGTTTCTTCCTATAGAGATAAAATTCGGTACAAAGACAGAATATATCACGGAAGGTGAAGGAGATGATGCAGAGCAAAAAGAAATTGAAGTAGAAAATATCATCAATAATCCAAATCCAACATGGAAGAAAAAGCCCAACGAGTTAAAGGATGAAGATTATATTAGTTTCTACAACGAATTATATCCAATGAGTAGCCCTCCGCTATTCTGGATTCACCTTAATATAGATTTTCCTTTTAATCTAACGGGTATTTTGTACTTTCCAAAAGTGAGTAACACATTGGAAGT
Organism: uncultured Saprospiraceae bacterium; assembly: GCA_964392805.1. GTDB lineage: Bacteria > Bacteroidota > Bacteroidia > Chitinophagales > Saprospiraceae > JAFMDF01. Next base: position 20,403 of record CAYMSC010000004.1, on the reverse strand, counting down.
TCAGAAAAACAAAATCCAATTGTACTCTAATCAGGTATATGTAACAGATGATGTAAAGGAAATAGTTCCCGAATTCTTAACTTTATTGCATGGAGTTATTGATTCGCCAGATATTCCATTGAATGTTTCTCGTAGTTATTTACAAAGTGATAAGAATGTAAAGAAAATTACAAGTCATATTACCAAAAAGGTAGCGGATAAACTGAAGGAATTATTCAAAAAAGAAAGAGAAGAGTTTGAAAAGAAATGGGATGACATCGGAGTTTTTGTAAAATACGGTATTGTCTCTGATGAGAAATTTGCAGAGCGTGCGAAAAACTTCACTTTATTGAAAGATGTAGATGGTGGATATTTTACGATGGAAGCTTACAAAGAGAAAACTAAGGAGTTACAAACAGATAAGCACGACAAACAAATCTTGTTGTATACAAATTCGCCAAGTGAGCATGATAGTTTTATTCAAGCAGCGAAAGGAAGAGGATATAGCGTCCTAGAAATGAGTACCGTTTTGGATAATCACTTTATGCAAAAACTAGAGTCTTCTGGTGAAAATGTCACTTTTGTACGAGTAGATTCTGATACCGTAGATAATCTAGTTCAAAAGGATGAAACGAATGAATCAGTATTAAGTGAAAAGGAAGAAGAAACAGTAAAGACATTATTTACAGAATTGGTAACAGATGCAGGTGCTTCTGTTTCCACAAAGGCTATGTCTCCTGACGACCAACCTATCGTCATTACTCGACCAGAGTTTATGCGTAGAATGATGGAAATGCAGGCAATGCAAGGTATGGGTATGGGGAATTTCCCAGATTCTTATAATGTGGTTATTAATACAAATAATCCTTTAGTTGCAGATAAATTATTGAAATTAGAAGGAGAAGAAAAAACAGATTTAGCAAAATACTTAATTGATTTAGCAAAGTTGAATCAAAATATGCTGAAAGGCGCAGATTTGACTAGTTTTATCAATAAAAGTTTAAATTTTGTGAAAAATTAAAAACGATTGAATTTTTTAATCCGTCGTTAAATATTCATTAAAGTAAAAAAGCAAGGAACTAATGGCTAGTTCCTTGCTTTTTATATTATAGGTGACTTTTTTTATTAGAAAAAGTCTAAATTGCATACTATACTAACGGATAATAAGAATTCGTTTGATAGTCGGAAAGTAACATTTCCATTTTTTAAATTAAATTAATTATATGAAAACGATATTAGGTTTTCTTTTAATCACGACCAGCTTGTTTAATTTTCCGAACTTAGATTCGATCACACAAGCCTTGAGTAGTGGTAATGTTGAAGTATTATCTAAGTACTTTGACGAATCCGTAGAAATTGCAATTGCGGATGAAGAAGATGTTTATGATAAAGTGGCAGCAAAAACTATTCTAGCTGATTTTTTTACAGCTAATAAGCCTTCTAAATTTGACCAAGTTCATAAAGGCACTTCCAAAGGACAAGATTCTGTCTATTGCATCGGTAACTTAAAAACTGCTAGTAAATCGTATAGAGTATACGTCTTTTTGCGAGTAGATGGTGGGAAGCAATTTATTCAAGAATTACGCTTTGACAAAGAATAATATATATCGTAGTAAGAATATATAAAAAACATTGCCAAGCAATATCAATAAGGCGCATAAAAAAATTATGCGCCTTATTTTTTATCCTCATTTAGGCGATAAAAAAGCAAAATCCCAAATACTTCTACTTTTTACCATAGGGGTAAACTTAACAATCATAGGTTTTGTAATCGTAAATAATGTAACTGCCTGCGCTCTACCCCTTAAATTTACCGCTCCTATTTCTTGTATATTATATTTCTCATGGGATATTTTAAACGCCTCCACCAATTCTTTTGACACTAATAAATTAACGCCAAATTCATTACACCTAGCTTGAATTCTGGAAGTGGTATTTAGCACATCTCCTGAAAAAGCAATATCCTTTTTAATTACCCCAATTTCTCCTATCATCGCCATGCCAATATGAAAGCCTGCTTTAAAAGAAGGCACTATACCATATTTATTTAAGTAGTAAATTTCTTTTGCAGAAATTGCTTCTTCTATCTCAAAAAAACAATTTAATGCTTGCTCATTTTTTAAACCAATCTCTTTTTTCCAACTAACAATCACCTCATCTCCGACATATTGATAAATCTCTCCCTGATGCGCTAAAATACTTGGCGTAATATCCTTGAAAAAGTCTCGAATAAAATCAAAATACAACTCCTCTCCTATTCTTTCCGCAATAGTCGTGGAACCTCTTAAATCAAGAAACATAAAAATCCGTTCTTCTTTTTTTGGTTGGAAATAATCTCCTCGAATAAACGACCAAAAAACACCCGTTCCATACTTATCATTTACTTGCAAAGCAATCATTGTCAACAAAGAAACAATGGCCCAGAAAAAATAACCTCGAATAAATTTTAACTCTAATATATACTCCCAAACGCCCAGAAAAATATTGCCATTCATTCCTAATAAATCATTCATTTCACATTTATGAATCGCCGAACCTACTACTACCGCAAAAAAGAAAATGACATTATAATAACCAAAAATAGTCCACAACACTTTACCATAGCAATGATTTTCCAAATTATCCTTCACCCAATAAACGAATAAATAACCTGCCAGAAAAGCAGCAATCCCAACACCTGCTAATTCAGACTTCAGTACCACCCAAACATTATAGTCTTCTGGAAATAAATCATATTCGAAAAAACTCAAATAATCAAAGCCTACTTCAAAAGCCGCAATTAGCAACCATAAAAAAGTGATTAACAACACAGTCGGGAATCCAGCCTTAAATTTTTGAGATTGTATAAAAGAAATCATCGTAAAGGGTTTAGTCTAATAATTACCTCTACTAAATTACATAGGATATTAGCTTTAAATCAGCAATTAAAAGGTGAACTGTCAAAAAAGCAGGTTGAACGGCAAAGAGGTGAGACTTGCTAAGTCAATAGGTTGTTTCTTATTATATATTATCTATCCAACCACGCTTTAAAATCCTTTACTCTTTCTCTACTAACGATTGCCTCCACCTTACTTTCTGGCTTCAAATCCAATTTCAAGCGATGATTAAAATAAGAAAATATCTTAGCGACAGATTGGATATGAATAATTTGTTTGCGATTAATCCGAAAGAAATTTTTAGCGTTTAACTCTTTATGAACATTATCTAAAGTTGTATCAACAAGATGTCTTTTATTTTGCATATCCATGATAAAAGTCATACCATCTGTCGAATACAAATAGGCAATTTTTTCTACCGGTAGGTAAATAAAATCTTTGCCTTGTTTGATTAAAAAACGTTGTCGAAAATTTTCTTTTTGTTGAAAACTATTGATAACTTTTAAAAGACTTTCTTGATTATATGATTCCTTATTGTCATAAATATGATGGTATTTATCAACTGCCTTTTTTAAATCTACCTCATCGACTGGCTTTAATAAATAATCTACGCTATTTACCTTAAACGCTTGTAGCGTGTATTGGTCAAAAGCTGTCGTAAAAATCACGGGCGCATTAACTTCCACCTTTTTAAAAATAGTAAAACTCAAGCCATCTGCTAACTGAATATCCATAAAGATTAAATCTGGAGTCGCATTATTTTTAAACCAGTCAACTGCATCTTCTACACTATCTAGCATATCTAAAATCTGAGCTGATGGAATTACTTCCTTCAATAAATTGGAGAGGTACTTTTGAGCGTGATATTCGTCTTCTATGATTAGTATTTTCATGTTAAATTAAAGGTTTAGAGGTGTAGGGGGATAAGGGTGTAGAGGTGTAAGGGTATAGAGGAACTACGTTATTAATAAAGGAATAGCTACAGCAAAATATTGTTCTGCTTCTTTAACATCGACTGTTTCTTCTGTAAAAAAACGGTAGCGGGTTCTAATATTTTCTAAGCCTACTTTAGTTGAATCCATTACTTGTTCTTTCCGTTGTAAATTATTTTTTACCACCAATTTTCCATTTTCAGGAAATACTTCAATTAACAATGGTTTTTTTCTAGAAATTACGTTATGCTTTATCGCATTTTCAAATAAAATCTGTAAGCTTAATGGTATAATTTGTTGATTCCGTATCTCGTCTGCCACTGCTATTTTTACCTCTAAATTGCCTTTAAACCGTTCTTTTTGTAAAAACACATAAGAATGAATAAAATCCAATTCTTTTGATAAGGGAATGATTTGTTCTTCTCTATTTTCTAAAACGTACCGATATACCTTGGATAGTTTTCTTAAAAAGTTAACCGCTAATTGCTGGTCTTCTGTTACAATATTCATCAAGGTATTCATACTATTAAAGAGAAAGTGTGGATTGACTTGATTTCGTAATCCAGCCAATTCAGAACGAATATGTTCCTGCTTGGCATGTTCCCTTTCTTCAATAGATTTCTTTAGTTGGTGATAAAAATAAATCGCTTCATAGACGGCTACCATAAAGAAACAAGCCACATAAACGGGTAGTACTTTCATCTGGTCAGGACGAGGGTCTAATCGTTTGAAATTTATTAGTTCTGCGCCTATATCAAAAAGATAATTTAAAATAAATCCTGCTAGAGGAGATAAAATTAGGATAGCTATTATTATAATAATTAACCTTCTACCAGTATGCTCAAAACGATTATATCTTTTTCTTAATGCAATCATCGCATAACGAATAGTTAACCAATACATGCCGGTGAAGGGAATGCCTCCTAACCACATTCTATGAAATACTGCCCAAGAATCGGTTGGTTCTGAAAAAAAAAGTATGTCTAGTAACACGCTAATCAAGGGAATACCCAAAATGACTAACCAAGTATCGTTAAACCCAACGTACCTCCATTTATCCGGTTTTATAGTTGTGACCTCCATAATTTATATGTTCAAAAAAGGTACTCCTGCTTGTGTTTTCAAAAAAAGATAGCCTATAAATCCTAAGTAAATCAATCCCGTTGTCCAAATAATAAATTGGCTATTTTTCCAATTCCATTTTGTTATAAAATAAGCCAATAATGGTAAAACCTGTATGCCGTGCATGCCTAGAAAATGGACGGCTCGCCAATCTCCTCCCTCTGTACTCCAATGAGTCACAGGTATTCCTGCACCACCATCTGGTACACCTACTGAATGGGCGTTTGCTGCAATCATTAGTTGTCCTGCTATAATCGAAACAATCATACCTACCCAACCAAATTGAATCGCTCGTTGTAAAAGAATGGACGTATCCAACTTTTTAAAAAAAGCAGTATACATCATATAAAATAAAACAAGGGTATTGATAAAAATCAATAAGCCCATCAAGCCAAAAATAATTCCATCTAGCGGAGTTTCCTGATTAAAATGAGACCGCACACCTCTTCCTGCCTGTATCATTACTAAGGGTACTTCCAAAATTAATACCCATCCGATTATTCTTGATATTCGTTGCTTTATTTTGAAGGAATAAGGATAAACGGATAGCAACAAAGCAACGGTCATACAATAAATGGGAATGGAAACCGCAAACTTAGCAGGCTTTAACCAAACGTTTTCCCCTAATAGCTGACGGTCATCAATCAGCATGCCTATGAGCGAAAAAGCTAACATGCTCAGGTTAACCCAAGTACACCATTTTAAGGCTTTAGTTGCGTCGTTAAAGATAGTTATATTTTTCATTGTTTTAATACTGTAGAGCCAAGCTCTGCTTGGTCTCCTAATTAATACTTCACCAAGCAGAGCTTGGCGCTACAGACTATTCTCTAAATTTACATATCGCCCAAAAAACTAAAAATCCAACTGGCCCTAACATAAAACAACCTATCAAACATGGAATTACCAAAGCATGATGAATGCCTTTCTTCTGAGCCGTCGTTAATACCCACCCGCCAATTAATAAATCAAAAGCGAGAAAATGAATCCAACCCGCCAAAACGGCTCCCTCTACGGTGAATAATTTCATTACTTTCTCTAAGCTACCAAATCCACCTCCTTCTGCGCTACCAAATGAAGTAAAAATATAATAGGCATAAACAATCGCCAATAAAAAAGGAATGATTCGAGAAGCAACTAATTTTTGGGTCCACTTCCATTTGGGGGCAACAATCATTAAAATCCATTGGGGAAGCACAAGTTTGCCACAAAGCGAAAATACTAAAGCTGGAGTCATTTTAATTAGTTATTAATAATAAGTGATGAATAAAAAAGTATTACAAACTAGGGATTTTATCCCATTTTCTTACTTTCTATCTACAATTATTTGAATAAATGAAGAATAATTAAATTCATCACTCATCATTTATAACTGATTACTAAAATTGGATTCGATACATAAAATCAGGAAAAAAGCCCAATTGATAAGCATTATTCACTTGATTCGTTTGTCGATTATAACGTCTAGCAAAGATGTTATCTCTGTTGGTTACATTCTGGATGTCCATAAAAAACTGATGAGATACTCGTCGTTTTTTACTATTCATTTTAAAGCCAAATTTTACATCAAATCTAAAATAAGCATCAAATCTTTCAGAAAAAGCTAAGTCTTCTAATTCCACTTCTGTTTGATTAACACTAGATGCTTCCAAATCTACTGGTGTAAAATAGCGACCACCAGCGGTCGTCAACTTTGTATCAAAGGTAAAAGTATAGCGACTTTCTGGTTTGAATTTGAACTCTTTTCCTGCCAAAACATTGAACACATAACCATTATTAAAAGCAGTATTTCGTTCAATACCATCACTCCCCTTGTATTTCGAATCAAAAATCGAAGTAGTAATTAAACTATAAAAACCTTTGCTAAAGAAGCGTTCAATGGTTAGTTCTACGCCTCTATTTGACCCTGTCCCCGTATTTTCTAAATTGAAAACATCGTTTGGAAAACCAAAATCATCTCCAATGTTTAGGGTAGAAAAACTACTAGCAAATCGTTCAACAGGTACGTTATTAATGTCTTGATAATAAGCTTCTAATTTAGCTCGCCAGTTATTGCCTAGTTTCACATCGTAGCCCACTACAAAATGGTGACTTCTCGTAAATTCTAAATCCTTATTCGTCTGTTCAAAAACACCTCGACTAGTTTCTTCCTCTAATAATTGGATAGGAATCGGTTGAGTTTGGTGATGTAGACCATACCCAATATTAAAGGTCTGATTATCATTTAAATGATAGTTGACTGCTGCCCTTGGTTCTAATACAAAATCATCGCTAAGGTCATAATATTGAGCATGTAAACCTCCATTCAATGTCCATTTTTTACTTAGCTTAAACTGTGTAGTAATTCCTTACCTGCCCGAACTTCCATATTTGGTAAAGTGATGGAATTATAGCCTAAATAACTAACTCGGAAGGATTGTCTTCCAAGGGGTACATTTTCTAAACGGAAATAACCATCTAGGTCTGTTACCGTTCCATTGTCTGTTCCTAATAATTCAATCGTCGCCCCGATTAATGGTATTTCAGATTGATTATCGAGGACTGTTCCTTTTACGTTTTGAGTTGTTTGAGCAAAGTTCACGGTGGTGAACAAGATCATGTTTGCAAGAATGATTAAAACTAGATTTCTCATTTTTGGATGATTTTAATTTAACAATCAGGTGATTTAATACACCACAAAAATGAAGTAACAAGGAAGGTTTTGCTAATTTAAAAAGAGTGGACTGTCGTTTTCTTGGAGTGAACTGTGTAGTTTTACATTATAAAAGCAGTAATTTGTCAAGAATATTATTGGGTAAATTTCTTATCTTTACTTAAACATGAGAAAAATACACCTGAAAAATTTAGAAAACGAAATTCCAGAAATTTCAAAAGCCTTCAGAGCAATTATGCTAGAAGCTGCTCAATATTGTTTGAATGTTTCTGGGCATAAATCTGGTGTCACATTAAAAATACCTGGTGAATTTGATGAAACAATACAGTTGTTTTGGGATAAATCTACCATTAGTAATGAAGAACACATTACATGGAGGGATAAGAAAGAAGCGACAAGATATGCAGCAAAAGGAATTGCTATTTTATTAATCAAAGAACTAACCGAATACACACATTTTGAAAGATTGTATCAAGGGCTAGGTATAGACTTTTTTCTGTCTGATAACAATGAAAAAGTAACAAATAGAAATCTTTCTAGGTTAGAAGTCTCTGGGCTTTTTAAGGAAACTAAAGGCAATACACTAAACATTAGAATTGGTAATAAGAAAAATCAAGTAAAAAAATCAGATTTTCTAGGATTTTCCGTTTATATTGTAGTTGTTGAATTTGAAAAGCCATCCGCAAAGATTATTAGAAATGAATAACGTAAAACAGTTACATAAAAAAGCAATGGAATTTGCCGATTTAGCAGAAATTGGTAAAATGAAAGGTGCTGGTATGGCAGAAATTGAAGCCTACTATATACAAGCCTATGAATTAGAGAAAAAAGCAGCTCTACTAATGTCTGAAGCAACTGATTTTTCTATTCCAAGACCCTACCTTATTAGAAGTGCAGCTGCCTTAGCCTTTCGAGCGAAAAATTATAAAGAAGCAGAAAAAATGATTGCTTTAGGTCTTTCTGAGCAACCATCCTCAGAAGTCGTTAGCCAACTAGAAGAAATAGCCAGCTTAATCAAAAAAGCACAGCCTACCGCCTCAAAATCTACCACCCTATCTTTAAAAGGAAAACTCCTTGCAGCTAATGAAGATGAGCTTGAAATCAAAATTAAAAATACCGCCAATGAAACCTATTCTATTTTTGTTACTGGACAAATGCTAAAAGGTATTGTGAGAAAATATTTTTCCGAAATGGTAGATATTCAAGCAGTTTCTAGCCCTAATGGATTTATTACCTTACAGAAAATTAGTTTGGCTGCTTAGTGGTTATTTGACGAAATACTTAATGTACGAAGTATTTCAACACAGTATATCCAAAAATGGCGCACTTTTATATCAATAATACCTCTCTCAAAAAAATAACCCGTTACTAAAAACTAATTAGCAACGGGTTATTTTTGAAAGCATATTTAATATTTACGCTTTAATCATCCATATCCGTACTTCCTCCTTTCATCTTAGCTATGGCTTGATAAGCTGCCACTTGTTTTTTCAATATACTGGATAACTCTTCTAATCGTTGATATGCATCATCTCCAGGTTTTTGGTCTGCTCCAGCAATCATATAATTTAGGTAACGGAATTGGGCTAAAAGCATTGGTTTTTGATAACGCCCTTTTTCAGTGGCAAAAATCGTTTCTAATTCTTCTAATGCTTCTAGTTGCTTTTGTTGGGATTTGCTACGTTCCGTAATCGCTAACTTAGTTAGTTTTTCTTTGTTTTTCTGCAAATTATTCAGCGTCTGTTTAGCCAATGTTCGTTGGTCTCTCACTTTTAAATTGAGCGCCTCTTGGGCTTTTAAATCTGCTAGGGTAATCCCAGTTGCTATTACTTTTGGGTCCATTTTGATGGTAAAAGTTTCATGGAAGGTTTGTCCATTTGCTTTGAAACGAGCCGTATATTTCCCTGGTGCGACTAAAGGTCCATTTCGTCCACTACGTTTTGGAGCTTTATCCCAAACACCTTCATGGCGCATATCCCAACGAAATTGATGTAATCCTGCCGTTGTTTTTAATAAAGGTGTTGTACCTCTGCCAGAAAATTCGGTAGACATATTTCTTGTTTTATCTACTTCTTTCTTAGGGGCATCTACACTTCTAAAAGAACGGATTAAGGTGCCTTCATTATCCAAAATTTCTAAACTAATTGAACTGGTAGTCTCCTCATTCAAAAAATAATTAATGTTGACTGCATTTGATGGATAATAAGGAATACTATTCTTACTGGTACTTCTATACCGCAAACGATGCTCATCTCTAGGTTGAAATAAATGTGCTTTAGCGGCAGCAACCTTGTCCATAGATTGATGCAAAACGGATAAATCATCCAAAACCCAAAAAGAACGGCCCATCGTAGAAATGACTAAATCTTTCTGGTGCACTTTCAAATCACTAATTGGCGTCACAGGCAAATTATTTTGAAAAGAATGCCAGTTTTGACCATCATCCATAGAAATAAATAAGCCATATTCTGTACCCGCATACAATAACCCTGCTCTATCAGGGTCTTCTCTAACCACTCTAACGGGATAATCAGTAGGAATGCCTTTGGTAATTAATTGCCAAGTTTTTCCATAATCTGTTGTTTTATAAATGTAAGGCGTCCAATCACCCAATTGATAACGCAAAGAAGTAAAATAAGCCTTTCCTGCTTCGTGAACAGAAGGTTCTACAGAGTCAATTCGACCACCAAAAGGCATTTTTTTAGGCGTTACATTTTTCCAACCATCTTTACCCCCATTTCTTGTAACATAGACAGGTCCATCGTTCGCTCCTACCCAAATTAAGCCTTCCTTAATTTTAGATTCTTGGATGGAATAAATGGTACTGTGAAATTCTTCTCCTGTAATATCTCTGGTAATTGGTGAACCAGAAATAACTTGTGTCTTGGGGTCAAATGCCGTTAAATCGGGAGAAATGGTTTCCCATGTTTCGCCATCATTCATTGTCTTATGAACAAATTGAGAAGTGTGATAAACAACATCTGAATTATGTGGAGAAACATGAATCGGAGACACTCGCTGAAACCGATATTTTAATTCATTCGGATTGTGTCCATACATATTACTTGCACCCACATAATAGCGTTTTTCTTGTCCAGTCATTTTATTATATACGCCAAATCGTCCTTTGCAATTGGCATAAACAATATTTGGATTGCCAGGCTTTGGAACGGCTGGTCCTGTTTCACAACCACCCACATTTAAAATCAAATGTTCTGAACCCGCTTGAATGGTATAAGGTGGCAAACTAGGTAAGGCAATCGTGCTATAATTGTCTTGCTGTCCTGCATAAATCCAATAAGGAACTTGGTCATCAACTTCGACCTGATATAGTTCCGAGGTGGGTTGATTAAATTGGCTAGACCAACTTTTTCCACCATTTAAAGTAATATTGACACCGCCATCATTGGCTTGTACAAAATTCATCGAGTCTTTTGGATTAATCCAAATATCATGATTATCACCATGTGGCGTTCGCATCCTTTTCCATGTTTTTCCAGCGTCCTTGGATTTAAAAAACCGAGTAGCTGACGCATATAAAACATCTGCATTTTGTGGGTCTACTTTGATATTACAATAATAAAAAGGGCGGTCTAATAATTCTTTTTTATGACTCACCAATTCAAAACTAGCACCATAATCATTTGACCGATACAGTCCTCCTCTACCCGCTTCACTTTCTGCTTCGGGTGCTTCTATTAAGGCATATACTCGACTTGGGTCTGCTGTCGAAACGGTTAAATCTATTTTTCCTATCAATCCTTGTGGTAAGCCTTTTTCTAATTTTGTCCAATTCTCGCCACCATTCGTTGACTTATAAATCCCTCCTTCTTTCATCCCTCCACTAATAATCGTCCAAGGTTTTCGCTCTGCTTTCCAAGCGGCAGCGTAAATAATATTAGGATTGTCAGGCGCAAATTCCATATCAACAATGCCAATTTTATCGCTGATAAAAAGGCTTTGCTTCCACGTCTTGCCGCCGTCAGTAGATTTATATAAACCTCGCTCTTTATTGGGGGCAAAGGCTTGTCCAATCGCTGCTACAAAAATAATGTCGGAATTGGTTGGATGTATTTCTACTGCACCAATTTGTCCTGTTTGTCTGAGCCCTAAAAATTCCCATTTTTTGCCACCATCTACTGTTTTATAAACTCCTCTTCCTCCAATCACATTACTCCGCAAACCATCTGACCCGGTACCCACATAAATCGTTTTAGGATTTTTTTGGTCTACGGTAATCGCTCCGATTGAAGGTGACTCAAAATAACCATCTGATATATTTTCCCAATTAATCCCGTAGTCTGCTGTTTTCCATACGCCTCCTCCTGTGGCGCCCATATAATAGGTCGCAGGTTCGGTATTTACACCTGCTACGGCGGTTACTCGTCCACCTCTAGTTGGTCCGACACAGCGGTATTCAAAAGTTTCTAAAATTGTGGTGTCTATCCACGTCTTCGAAACCTTTGTTTGTGCAAAGTTTTCTGTTGAAAAACTAATTAATAAGAATAGGAAAATTAATTTGGTGTAATGATTAGTCATAATTATTATTGTGCGTATTAAAAAATGCCTATTTACAAAGGTAATAAATGTTGAATAACTGTTTAGTAAAATCGTTTTTGTATTTATTGGGCACTAATCTCCTATCTTTTTATAATTTTGCGGATTATACCACGTTAATGATAGCATCAAGCAATAATTGGTATTGTATCTTATATAATGCTGTGTTGGTGCGAGGCTCCAGCCTCGTTCCTTTATTCCTCCGCTTCTGGCGGTTGCGTCCAAAGCTGCCAGAACCTGTCCCGCTGAAGGGAAACTTTAGTCGGGAGGCAGCAAGATATTTAACACAAGGCTAGAGCCTCGCGCTAACGAAGCATTGCATTTGGTACATCAACCAATAATTAATACCAAACAAAATAGATGTCAGTAATTGTCCAAAATCTAACAAAAATATACGGCCAACAAAAAGCAGTCGATAATATTAGTTTTGAAGCTAAAAAAGGAGAAGTATTAGGTTTTTTAGGCCCTAATGGTGCAGGAAAGACAACGACGATGAAAATTGTCACTTGTTTTATTCCACAAACAGAAGGTAGTGCCGAAGTTTGTGGCTACGATGTAGCAAAGGCCCCTTTAGCCGTAAGAGCAAGAATTGGCTATCTACCAGAACACAATCCTGTTTATAAAGATTTGTATGTCAAAGAATATTTGTCTTTTGTTGCGGGCTTACACAAAGTAAAAAACAAGCGTCAGCGAGTAGCCGAAATGATAGAACGAACGGGGTTGAAAAGAGAACAAAATAAAATTATCGGTTCTTTATCCAAAGGGTATCGACAAAGAGTTGGTTTGGCACAAGCGATGTTACATGACCCTGAAGTATTGATTTTAGATGAACCGACTTCTGGTTTAGACCCTAATCAATTAATCGAAATTAGAAGATTGATTAAAGAATTGGGAGAAGAAAAAACAGTCATTTTTTCTACCCACATCATGCAAGAAGTCCAAGCACTTTGTGACCGAGTCATTATTATCAACAAAGGCGAAATGGTGGCAAACGATACCATAGAAACGCTCCAGCAAAAAGTGACAGGGGAAACCGTCATTACGGTTGAATTTGCGCAAAAAATACTACAAAAAGAACTAAATAAAATCGAACAAATCAAAACTATTAAATCACTTGGTAATGGCCGCTGGCAGTTGATTTCTGAAGGAAATAAAGATATTAGAGCATCCGTTTTTAATTTTGCGGTAGCTAATGATTTAACCCTTTTAGAAATGAAGAAAGAACAATATAGTGTAGAAGATGTTTTCCAAGAACTAACGAAGTAGTGATAAGTTGTAAATGTTGAGTGAAACGAAATCCCGATTTTTATCGGGAGTAAATTAATATGATGAATAAAATTAACTTTTTAAGCAAGATATTTTTTGGTAGCCCAATGTTTTTCCTTCTCTGGAAGGTCGGGGAGTGGAAAAAAGTGAAGTTCCTCAAAAGTCCTCCCCCTAACCCCCTCCAGAGGGGGAAATACCTCGTGCAAATCAACATCCTTCGAAAAAAGGTTAACACTTTACTTCTTGTGAAACAAAATTGTGCAAAATCATCACTTCATGTGAATAATGCTATCATCCGTTTTCTAAGCCTGCTTATTACTTTTCTGCCTTCCTATTTATCCGCTCAAACTCAATTAACCCAATCTTTTCGATTTGAAAGTGGTGTTTATATGACCTTTGAAGCTTTTCAAAAAAATACGCCAAGCATTAAGGCGGCGGATATAGAAGGTAATTTTTTCATTAATGAAAAAACGAAGCAGGCCAAAGTAGAATATATCCTTCTAAAATCTACTCAAGAAAAATTGGAATTGGACAATATGTGGGGGATTGTTATTCGGGGTACTCCTTATGTCAAAACTTCTCCTAATATTCCTTCGCATAACTTAAAAGTATTTGCTTCTATGGAAGTAAGAGGAAATATTTGCTACTATGCTTATGATGATATTGAAGAAAAGGAAGTAACTTTTAAAGCTTATAATCCATTAATCGGTAAACCTTTCCGAACTGGAAAAGCTATGCGGAAATTACCAATTATTAAAGAAAAAATGCTTCGTTTTACAACAGGAGAAGTAATGGATTTTAATTATCAAAATCTGCTTATATGGGCATCCGAAGAACCTGACATCGTACAAGCTTTGAAAAGTTTTGGCCCTATAAAAGCAGAGGATAATTTATTTGATGCCTTACTTTTATACAATGATAAACACCCCGTTTTTTTACTTAAAAAAGAAATCAGAAGTCAGACTGAAAATTAAAATTTTCGGTCAGATGTCAGATTTTAAAAATGCAAAACCTGATTATCAACCCTTTATTTTAGATTATCTGACTTCTGATAGTTTATGAAATAAACAGTCTGACTTCTGACCTCTCTTGATAATCAATCAACTATTTATACTGAATGCTTAGCATATTCTATAAAGAAATTAATACATTTTTCAGTTCGCTCATTGGTTATATCGTCATTGGTGTTTTTCTCATCTTTATGGGGTTAATGCTATGGGTGTTTCCTGATTATAGCTTATTACGGTATAAGGTAGCGTCTTTAGATGCCCTGTTTGAAATAGCTCCGTTGGTCTTTTTATTTTTAATTCCTGCAATTACGATGCGCTCTTTTGCGGAGGAAAAACAAACAGGCACGATTGAATTATTAGTCACTCGTCCTTTAAGAGATTGGGAAATTGTAGTCGGAAAATTTTTGGCTTGTTGGTTATTAGTGATTTTTGCTTTGCTACCAACTTTGCTTTATTATTATACCATGCACGAACTAGGTTCTCCTAAAGGCAATTTAGATGCTGGGGCAATTGCTGGTTCTTATATTGGACTGGCTTTGTTGGGTGGCACTTTTGTCGCCATTGGCTTATTGGCGTCTTCTATTACCAATAATCAAATTATTGCTTTTATACTCGCTTTATTCTTCTGTTTTTTATTCTATTGGGGTTTTGATTATTTAAGTCGATTGCCTATTTTTCTAGGTAAAACGGATGACATCGTGCAAATGATGGGTATTGATTATCATTACACGTCTATTAGTCGAGGCGTATTGGATAGTCGAGATGTCATTTATTTTTTGTCGGTGATTGTCGTATTTTTAGTGGGCAGTCAAACGGCATTGGAAAGTAGGAAGTGGTAATTTTTAATACTTGTCTAGTTGTGTTCTATAGTGCCAAGCTCTGCTTGGTATATGAATAAAATCTCTATTCTCTAATCTCGCATCTCTATTCTTAAAAATGAGACAATCAATTATAAATTTAATATTAGTTATTGGCATTGCTATTGGCCTGAATGTGATAGGCAATTATTTCTATGGTCATGTAGATTTAACGGAAGAAAAACGCTATACCTTAACTGGACCTACTCAGCAATTATTACAAGGATTAGATGATGTGGTGTATGTGAAAGTGTATTTAGAAGGTGATTTCCCTGCTGGATTTAAGCGTTTGCAAAAAGCGACTCGGGAAATTTTGGATGACTTTAAAAGTATTTCAGGAGAGATTGAATATGAATTTGAAGACCCGATTCCTAATAGTTTACCCGTAGAAGAAAAAAATGCCCGTATCAAGCAATTGCGAAATGAGGGCTTGAGAGCTAAAAATTTGAATATTAAAGATGGAAAGGAACAAAGAAGGATTCGTTTCTACCCCTATGCTGTATTAAACTATAAAGGCAGAGCAATTCCAGTAGATTTGGTCGGTGAAGATGTTCCTGGCTTATCTTCTCACGAGGCATTAAATAATTCTATTGGTTTATTGGAATATAAATTAGCAAATGCTATTCAGAAATTACAAACTTCTCGTAAACCTGTTATCGCATTTACGGTTGGACATGGAGAAGTGCCACGGCAAAACACACAAGATATTAGAAATGAATTGCGGTCCTTTTATGACGTAGGAGAAATTATTTTAGATAGTTTAGTACAAATTAATCCCGGTATTTCTCTCTTGATTGTTGCCAAACCACGAGCGCCTTTTAGCGAAAAGGATAAGTTTAAAATTGACCAATATGTGATGAATGGTGGAAAAATTATTTGGTTGATGGATGCATTGAATGTTAGCTTGGATAGTATTGGACGAAGAGGGGCTTATGCGCCTTATCCTTATGCTGATAACACTTTTAACTTAGGGGATTTATTATTTCAGTATGGTACTAGATTAGATAATAGTTTAGTAATGGATTTGCAAAGTACTAGTATTCCTCAAGTTATAGATGAAAGAGGTTCTACTCAATTATTTCCCTGGCCTTATCATTTGATTTCTATTCCTAATCAAGAACATCCTATAACCAAAAGTTTAGGTCCTGTAAATTTGTTATTTGCTAATACTATTGATACGACTGTTCGCACAAGAACCCCCATACAAAAGCATGTACTTTTATCTACCTCGACAAGAAGTAAAGCACAGTACTTTCCAATGAGGCTAACATTTGAATCCTTAAAAATAAAGCCAGATATAGCAACCTACAATAAAAAAGGGCTACCCTTAGCAGTGATGTTAGAAGGCGAATTTCCATCATTATATGAAAATCGACCTAAAGGTGATTTTTTAAAAGTTTATAAACAATTAGGATTCGATTTTAAAAGTATTAGCGAACCGACCAAAATGTTAGTTGTAGCAGATGGAGATATTATTAGCAATTACACAGATTCCGAAGGTCGTTCTTTGCCTTTAGGTATTAATAGGTATCAGCCTAGAATAAATTTTTCTAACAAAGACTTCCTAATCAATGCCATCGAATACATGATTGATGATAATGGCGTAATTGCAGCTCGGTCAAAAGAAGTGAAATTACGGCTATTAAATGAACCAAAAGCAGAGGAAGAAGAAACAAAATGGCAACTAATCAATATCATGCTGCCACTAATTCTATTGATTCTTTTTGGAATAGGCTATAATTATTGGCGACGATGGCGGTATGCTAGCTAAGTGATAAATTTTAGTAGTTTATCCAAAAATTATTTACTTTAGCGGTTAATTAGTGAGTGACTAATCATTCATCAACTTAACTAAAAAATATAATTATGGAAAACTTACTGCAAGGAGATGCTTTTAATTTAATTATCATGGTCATCGTAGGGGCCATTGCTGGTTCTTTAGCAGCAAGAGTTATTCGAGGGGATAATTTCGGATTTATTATCAATGCAATTTTAGGGATTGCAGGTGCGGTAGTTGGAGGTCATATTTTCAATTACTTAGGCATGAGTCCGGGAAGTGGAATCGTAAAAATTATAGACAATACATTTGGCGTAAGTCTACCAGAAAATTTGGTCGGTATGATTGTGTCGGCTACGGTTGGTGCTATCGTGATTCTTTGGATTATGAGTATTTTCAGGAGTCGTAAGAGCCGCCGATAAAAATTTTGAATAGACTTACTTAGAGCTTCCAGAACTCCAAGTTCTATCCATTACCCACAGAATAGATTTAATGAAAGGTAACCCCATTTTATACGACACAAATAGTGCCGCTCCATACGGACACGGTAGGTACTTCCTGTTTAAAGGAAATTACGCATTAAGCTGATATAACACCTTTTATTTTTGTTTTTATTCTGTGGGTAATCGTAAGAACTCCAAGTTCTGGAAGCTCTTTCGTTAGAATGAACACTAGAATTTTAGTACTTTTTCCAAAGCTTCAATAAAAGCCCTATTTGCTACGCTCGTCCCTACTGTTACTCGCACACACCCAGGCGCGCCAAATCCTGCTACTGGTCTTACCATAATCCCCTCTTTTTGTAATAATTCCACCAATTGCTTGGCATCTATTGCTGGTTTTATTAAAATAAAATTGGCTTGAGACTTCCAGTATTTTATTCCTAATTGGTCTAATTGTTCATAGATATATAATCTTTCTTTTTGAATTAAAGCAACCGTTTTATTTAAAAAATCAGTATCAGCTAAAGCGGCAATCCCTGCCTCTAAGGCTAAAGTATTAACTTGAAAAGGTTTGTATAATCGCTGGATATATTCTGCTAATTTGGGTGTCGTATAAGCATATCCCAAACGTAATCCAGCTAATCCATATGTCTTAGAAAAACTATTTAAACCAATTATATTTTTATCGGCTAATACATAAGGCAAAGCAGTCGTATAATCTTCGGCCTCCGCAAAATTAAAATAAACCTCATCCAATATCAAAACAACATGGTCAGGCAATTTGTCAATGAACGCATCCAAAGTAGCTTTAGGAATATAAGTCCCTGTTGGATTATTAGGAGAGGTTAGAAAAATAAGTCTGGTATTTTCATTAATTGCCGCTAAAACACCCTCAACATTTAATGCATAGTCGGGGTCCAATAATCGGATATCGACTTGCTTTGCCGCCATTCTATCCGAGAACATTTGGTAAGGCTTGAACATTGGATTTGTCGTTATATATTCCAATCCTTCTCCCAAAAAAGCACGAATAATTAAATCCAATACTTCCGAACCACTATTAGAAGTAATAAATTGACCAACCTTCAATTCATTTTTATAAAAAGCTGCTAAGGCTTCTTGCAATCTTTTATCTGTTCTATCAGGATATTCGCTTAGGTTATTTATCTGTGTCTTAATTGCTGCTAGTGCTTTCGGTGAACTACCTAACAAATTTTCATTAGAAGACAGTTTATAAATCTTTTTACCTCCACTATCAATTTCCTTTCTAGATTTTCCACCAATGTATAAATTGCTAGGTTTTAAATGGGACTTAAAAATTGACTTATCTTGTATCTCTTTCATGATTGCAGGTTTTAATTTGAATATGCAAGATACTAGATTTTTGTATTGTATTTATTAGACTTTATACTGAAATGTTTAGAGCTTCCAGAAATTGAAGTTTTGGAAGCTCTTTCCATACTGTTCACTTTAGAACAATCACTATCCCACAAAAAGAAAATGCCCTAGCAACTTAAAATCACTAGGGCATTTTATTTAGTCTTAGTATTTTCTAAGCATGTAGACTCTCATTTAACTCAATCACTTTTGTATTCGGTCGAGCCGTCAACTTACCCGTTTGAGAATCATTAAAATAAAGCATATAAGACTTTCCATTTAAGTCCATTCCTTTGACAATATTTTCTCCTTCTTTGACTACTTTTCCAGCAAGATTAACTGGTTGTTTGTCTTTATTATAAAGCGAAACTTTAGCAGCAGCCGTAATATAAACACCAGCGGCAACTGTACAACCATCTCCCAAAGAAATTCCTGTTCCTGCGTTCGCCCCTAATAAACATTGTTCCCCAATAGAAATGACATTTTTATTACCACCAGAAAGGGTACCCATGATAGAAGCACCACCACCAACATCCGACTTATTACCAACTACCACACCGCCAGAAACTCTACCTTCAATCATTGCACTGCCTAAGGTCCCAGCATTAAAATTGACATAACCAGCAGGCATAATCGTTGTACCAGGACTTAAATGTGCGCCCAATCGAGCTTGTGAACCTGAAACTACTCGAACACCATTAGGCACTCCAAAGCTTACTAAGTACGGAAATTTATCCACATGACTTACTACCAATTCTTCCCCTTTGAAAGTAGCTTTAATTCGCTCTCCTGCTAAATCTTCTGGCAGAATTGGTCCATTGCTTGTCCAAGCAATATTATTCATTTTGCCAAAGATACCACTACAATTAATTCCATGTGGTTTTACATGTAATTGAGACAAACATTGTACTTTAAAATATCCTTCTACTGCATCTTGAACAGGTTGGTCTTTGTCAAATAAAAAGTAGGCAACGACTTCTGTTTTGTGGTAAGCTTCGACGCTTTTATAGTTCGTCAATAATTGTTGAATCAAGGTGATATTTGGATGCTTTTCAATTTCCTCATGAAAGGCTTCAAACTTATCAAAAGCACTTTGTAAAGCATCTTTAGTTATTGTTTTGTAACCGTTCTCACTCCCATTGAAGTTAGCAACATCTTGCAAAACTGCTGCTGTTCCAAAAGCTGTATTATAATTGATTCCTGGAAAAAATACCTCCAAGGTTTTATCCCCTTTAGACTTGCGAATACCTAAGCCAAAAGCTAAGGGTCTAGTATATCCCTTTTTATTTTCTACTGTTTGAACGTATTTTTTAAAATCTGCTACTGTAGCCATTAATATTTAATTTTGAAGATTGGTTATATAAGCCTTTTAATCAGCCTAATTACATTATTTTTTAAAATTGGCAAAAGTACCAATTTTTCAAAGAAATCGTAAATACTTTACGTCTCAGATTTCAGGAGGTGAAAACCCCAAATAGTTACAAGAAATCAATAAGAAAATATTTAGGGAAAACGAAAAAAATAACCTACGCAAAAAAGAACACGACCTAGAGCAAATCA
>CAYMSC010000003.1:41229-42453 GCA_964392805.1 uncultured Saprospiraceae bacterium | reverse complement strand
GTTTTTGGAGATAAAAAAGATGTATTTTTTGGTCTGATGATGTCAAATTTCTTAGGAATAGCCTTTGCTCTTTCTAATAAATTTGAAGAAATCAGAGCGAAAAAGACGATTTTTTAGCCCAAAGGATAAATTTCCAACAAGCTCTTAGCAAAGACTAGCAATAATTTTTAATTTAGTTGCGTCTTAATAAAGTTACAAGTATATTAATTGTTTTAAAGAAAACTTCATTAGAAAGGCAATAGGGTAAGATGCCCTTAATCACTTAGGTTATTTTTGCTTGATGCCTTGCCTCAAAAAAATTAAATTATCCGAACTATGAGAAAATTATTCTTCTTAATTACACTATCCGCTTTTAGTTATATCTATCTACAAGCACAAGCTGAAAAGTCTGCAACACCTGTCAATTATGGGAAGGAATTTGCAGCAGCCTACCAAGCTAATGATTTATACCAATTAGAAGTAAAACGAGCTAAAAAGGAAGGTTTCGCTTTGCAAGTAGCAACTTTTTCCAGTTATCCTAATGTGGTGAAATATGCGACTGATTTACAAGGTAAATGGTTTAAAGACTTACTCATTAAAATGGAAGGTGCTGGACCTCAAACTGTTTATAAGATTTTAATAGGGCCCTTTGCAGATAAAAATGCGGCTGTAAGTTATCAACAATTTGCTAAGAAAAAAGGGATTGATGGATTTGTCGTAGCCTTAGATGCAATGCCAGAACCCGTAACTTTAACACCTACTCCCGCTTCAACACCAGCTACTCCTACGGTAAAACCTCCCGTAGCAGAAAAGCCCGTGGCACCTACACCGCCTACGACGACTCCACCAACTATTCAAAATGCAGTTAATAGAATCGTACAAACTGGCGAAGCTAGTTACTACCATAAAAAATATCATGGCTTAACGACTTCTTACGGAGAAAAATATGATAAAAGAGCAATGACCGCAGCACATTGGACTTTGCCTTATAATACCAAAGTAAAAGTGTGTCGATTAAATACCAATCAATGTGTAGTGGTAAGAATTAATGATAGAGGTCCTAATCCAACCAAAGCAATAGCTAGAGATGGTAAGCCAAGAATTATTGACTTATCTGGCGCAGCCGCTAAAGTGATTGATTTGACGAAAGCAGGGGTGGCGCAGGTTAGTTTGGAGTTGGTGGAGTAACTGTAGCGCCAAGCTCTGCTTGGTGTATTTCTGTAGTGCCAAGCTCTGCTTGGTGTA
>CAYMSC010000003.1:17036-41129 GCA_964392805.1 uncultured Saprospiraceae bacterium | reverse complement strand
GTAGCGCCAAGCTCTGCTTGGTGTATTTCTGTAGTGCCAAGCTCTGCTTGGTGTAAAATATAAGCATATACCAAGCAGAGCTTGGCACTACAGAAATTACTTAGGCGCATACTTCTCAAACTCGGGACAAACCCAGCTAAAAGGATAATCCTTCCAATTTTTTACTATACCAGTTTTGACAGCATTATTCAAAGTATATTGTACCTTTTCAATAAAAGACTCCCGATGTCTAATCTTGTGGTCAAAACTTTCATGTTGCCAAAATGGACCACTTAACTCCAATACTTTATTAGCCAATCTTCCTGTATAACTTTTGTGTCTTTTCATGCTAGTCCATAGGACTTCTTGCGTTTTATAAACAATTTTATGGACATGGTTATGCATGATAGTGTAACAAACGAGTTTATAGGCTTCTCCGTCCATCCAATGTAAAGAATCAGTTACTATTTTGGCAATTTTTGGATCCCCTAAATGAGTTGGGCCAGTCGTCATTCCGTCCAAGAGGTCATCAAATTTTCCAAAATAGAAATCCTGCATCTTTCTTATGAGGTCTCGGGTTACTTTGTTTGAAAAGCCTTTTTGTTTCAATTCTGAAATTTTAAGGTCTCTTTCTTCTTTTAACTGTTGGAGTCGTTTTTTTGGTAGCACACCATCTAAATTATAGGTAATAAAAAATACCCCATCTTTTGGTTGAATGTGGGAGAGTCTTCTTCTGTAAAAACGAGATTTTTTTTGATCGCGTAGCTTGCTCATAATTTGATTTAATTAGCATGTTGTGGACTAAAGCTAGTGAAAATATTGTTAAACGCTAATCTTAGGAAGTTTTTTTGCAGTTTCTGTAGCGCCAAGCTCTGCTTGGTGTAGGCATGCGTTTCCACCAAGCAGAGCTTGGCGCTACAAATTTCCACCAAGCAGAGCTTGGCGCTACAGGAAAAAAGCCTATTTTTGCAGGCATAAATGAACTTTTATTCCTAAAAAATCGTAAGTTTTATCAAACTATTAGATTTTCAATTTTATATATTCAATATTCAATATCAAGATGATTAATATTACACTTCCAGATGGTAGCATTCGCCAATATGAAGCAGGCGTAACTTCTATGCAAATAGCAGAGTCAATTAGTGCAGGATTAGCGCGTAATGTATTGTCCGCTAAGGTAAACGGAGATGTTTGGGATGCCGACCGACCGATTAATGAGGACTCACTCGTACAGTTATTGACGTGGAGAGATAAGGATGGTAAAATGACCTTCTGGCACTCTACTGCACACTTGATGGCAGAGGCGATAGAAGCGGTTTATCCAGGCGTGAAATTTGGTACAGGACCAGCTATTGACGATGGATTTTATTATGATATTGACCCAGGAGAGCATAAGATTTCAGAGGGTGATTTTAAGAAGATTGAGGATAAGATGTTAGAATTGGCTCGACAAAAAAATAAATTTGTTCGCCAAGATATAACGAAGGCAGATGCCCTAAAATATTTTACCGATAAAGGAGATGAATATAAATTAGAATTGATTGAAAAAAGAGGAGAAGATGAAGCATTGACTTTGTACACGCAAGGTAATTTCATTGACCTATGTAGAGGGCCGCACGTACCTCATACAGGAGTGATTAAAGCGGTGAAAATTATGAAAGTAGGCGGTGCATTTTGGCAAGGTGATGAGAATCGTCAACAGATGGTCCGATTGAGAGGTGTTGCCTTCCCAAAGGCAAAAGAGTTGAAGCAATATTTAACGATGTTAGAAGAAGCGAAAAAGCGAGATCACCGAAAATTAGGACAAGAAATGGACCTGTTTATGTTCTCTGAAAAAGTGGGTGCGGGCTTACCTATTTGGTTGCCAAAAGGAAATGCAGTGAGAGAACGTTTGATGAAGTTCATGCAAGATGAACAAGTTAAAAGAGGCTATAAATTAGTGACGACTCCACATATTGGAAAGAAGGAATTATACGTAACTTCTGGCCATTATGCGAAGTATGGAGAAGATAGTTTTCAGCCAATCAAAACGCCGAAAACAGATGAAGAATTTTTATTGAAACCAATGAATTGTCCGCACCACTGTGAGGTATATGCGCATAGACCACATTCATACAAGGAATTGCCTTTACGGATTGCAGAGTTTGGAACGGTTTATAGATATGAGCAAAGTGGAGAATTACACGGATTATCTAGAGTAAGAGGTTTTACACAAGATGATGCGCATATTTTCTGTACAGAAGCACAGTTGAAAGATGAGTTTTTAAATGTGTTAGATTTGACAGAGACCGTATTGAAAAAAATGGGCTTTAAAGATTATACAGCTCAAATTTCCTTGCGAGACCCATCGAAGCCAGAAAAGTACATTGGTTCGGATGAAAACTGGCGAAATGCAGAGGGCGCAATTATAGCAGCAACAGAGGAAGTAGGCTTGCAAACCGTAACTGAATTAGGCGAAGCGGCATTCTACGGCCCTAAGCTAGACTTTATGATTAAAGATGCTTTGGGTAGAGAATGGCAATTGGGAACAATTCAGGTAGATTATAACTTACCAGAGCGTTTCGAATTAGAGTATATTGGTTCGGATAATGAAAAGCATCGACCAGTAATGATTCACCGTGCGCCATTTGGTTCATTAGAACGATTTATGAGTGTATTGATTGAGCATACTGCGGGTAAATTCCCATTATGGTTGACACCAGAGCAATTTGTTGTACTGCCTGTTAGTGATAAGTATAATAAATACGCAGATAGTATCGTCACTGAATTAGCGAATCAAGACATTAGAGGTTTTGTAGATGATAGAAATGAAAGTATCGGACGTAAGATTAGAGATAATGAATTGAAAAAGATTCCATTATTATTAATCGTTGGAGAAAAAGAAGCAGATGCTGGCGGCGTAGGTGTACGAATACAAGGCGAAGGAGATAAAGGCTTTATGAAATTGGACAAATTTGTTCAGTTTTTTAACGAACTTTTAGAGGCGGACGAAAAGGAAGAAATAAAAGAGGAAGCTACTGTTTAAACGATAAGTGCTAAGGGAGTAGGTTATATTTTTACTATTTCTTAAAGTAGAAAAAATATAATATAAAGCCGCTGGATTGAAAAATTCAGTGGCTTTTGTTATTACTTAACTGATGTTACGCACAAGCACCAAAGGTGCGACATATATTAACATGGGACGAAGCCCTATGGAAAATGAATGCTGTTGAAACGCTAGCTCTGAAGGAGCGACCTAAAAATAGGACACTATTACTATTATATGCCGCACCTTTGGCGCTTTCTTGTATAATCATTGGGTTTACACCCAATGCTATGATATGTCGCACCTTTGGTGCTGATTAATTTTTCTTTGCGTAACATCAGTTACTTAATTACTTTTTGGATAAAAATACGCATATCCTAAAATTTGAATATACACTCAAAATAGTGGAATATAAACTCAAACCAATCACATATGAATTGGGGGTATATTTTGTTTTGGTACTGTTTGATTAAATCCTAACTTAGTGCTTCCGAAAACCGGTCATTTGTAAATAAAACAAATTGACCAAGATGAACCAGACACGCAAACTTATTACTAGGTCTTATAGTATAAAAATAAGCCTATTATTACTACCCCTTCTTACCTTTTTTCTAAATCCTTTATTTGTATTTGCTCAATATCAAAATATCGTCATCAATGAGATTTCTGGTGATGGCGGTAACATTGAAGCGGGTAATGATGCCATTGTTGAATTAGCTGGACCATCTGGTGCAGATATTGGTTGTATGGTGCTTACGAATACGGAATGGGCAATAGTCTTACCAAAAGGGACAACCATTCCTGCAGACGGTGTTTTTGTAATAGGTTGCGAGGAACGCAATAATATTAGTTCAGGTTTTTATACAGGTTTAAAAACTGGATTATCCTGTGATGTTTGCGATTTTCCAGGTTTAGTAGTAGATTTTGATGTTTGTAATGCCGCGAATGCCAATTATGTTTCAGCTTCTCTTTACAATACTTATGGTCTGACACTCGATAATCAAGTACAGAATGATAATAAAGATGGAGATCAAGTAATATTGTTTCGCCCTGATGGAACGCCCCACGATGCTATTTATTGGGGCGCACCCGATGTGACCTTTGCAGACGGAGGAGGAACAACAATTGGAGGTTCGTCAGGAAATTCGGGTGCTCCTTCTGACCATGTTTCTGTTCAACTTAACCATCCTTATACCTTAGGAGATAATGATGAAAATGGCATAGTGAACGATAATTTAGAGACTCATATTGGTTATCGAGCAAATGGCAGTAATGCAATTGGGGTTTATTTAATGCCTAAGGGCAACGATGATTTGGGACTTCCAGAACTTTTTGGTAATTCATTAGCTATCCCTCCAGGAGATTGTCACGCAGACCAAATTTTATATACGGTGCCTGGGTTATCCAATCCAATTTGGATAGATGCTGGGCTTAATTTAGTGAGCTGCAATTCTACACATATTCGATTGAATGATACTAGCCCAATAGGAAATAGTGTGCAAGAAACTAAGTCGAGTACGACCTCTTCTCATATGGATGACCCAGATTTGAATGCAGACTGGGTGATTTTTAATCCTACTGCTTTAATACCAAGTTCCATCAACCCCACGATGGCAAAAGCGCAATGGCAGGTGACAAATCATCCAAACCCTGGCGAACCCAATGATGTTGATTCATGGGATTTTTTCTATGATATTGGAGCAGGAGCTATAGAAATAACAGAAAAAAATGTTGTCAATCTCTCCATTTGTGCGGCTCAAGCAGTTGAATTTAAATTACAAGTTTATAATTACCAACACGTAGAACCGACGATTCGCTCTACGAAACTAGCAGGTTCTTTTGTTAGAGATGAAACGGGTGTTGACCAAAGTTGGACGATAACAGAAGTAGGCCATGATAAAACGATTGGAAGCACTCCAAGTCAGAATGACGGGACTACTACTTTTACTTTTACCTCTAATATATTAACTGCGGGAATGACCCATTCGTTTACCTTAGTTTGGGATGATTATACAGATTGTTGTGGTTCTGGGAGTAATAACACAGTGGTCAATCAGTCTAAAGCGCATGAATGTTATGAGAAGGTAAAAATAAATATTAAAGTAGCAGAAGTATTGACCGTATCTGATAATGAAATAACTTGTCCGGGCGATTTTAATACTAATGTAGGCTTGATAGATTTTAGCCAGTTGGTGACTAGCCCAAATGCGATTGTTCAATACCAATTGAAAGAACAAGTGTCAATTGGTTCAGAAATTTCTACGGGGACAATTATAGGGACGAACACCACGGGAATTTTTAACTTACCAACAACTTTAATCCCTCCCTTAGCGATAATTATAGAAGATTTAGCAAATTGTGGGGTAAATCAAGTAATTACCATAGCGGCCGATTGTAGAAATGCACCACCATGTCCAATGCCTAATGGTGCCACAATTAGTACGAATACCGTCTGTCCAGAAGAAGATTTTACCTTAACCATTAATGCTGATTTAAGCAGTGATTTACCCAATGGCGGAACGATTGACTGGTATTATGGAGCAATTGGATTTGACCCTTTTAATGGGGAAGGCATTTTATTAGGACAATCTAATATTACCACTGTATTCCCACCAGCACCGACAACAGGACCTGTTATTAATGAAATATTAGTAGATGCAGCAACTAATGACGGAAATGGCGGAGAATTTATAGAAATAGCAGGCGTACCAGGAACAGATTTAAGTTGCTACATCTTAACTGACGGAGACGATGAAATTATATTACCCGATGGAACAGCAATTCCTCCAGATGGATTTTTACTAATTGCTTCTGGGAAAAATACTGATGCACCTGCTTCTAGTATAGATATTGACCTAGACAATTGTGGATGTTTCAGTGACCCTATTGGTGCAGGGGGAGGTGCTGATTTACAACTAACCAACCACAGCATTTCCAATGGAGAATTTTTGTTTATGTATGATGCCCTAGGCACTTTTGTAGATGGTGTTTTGTGGGGTGACCCTACTGTTGGTGGTGGTAATAATCATCCTGATGCGAGTCCAACAAAGACCGTCACAATTTCCCCCACAGGTTGTTCGCCGCCTGCAACATTGGTAAGAAGTGGGCAAGCCTATACAGATGCAGGCATTATTAGTGCATGCAATGGTATTTCGATTGAACGGGATGCAGATGTGACGGGCAATTGGAACAAGTCAGACAATACAGGCGGTTTTACAGCAGGAGCTACTAATTCTGGTGCATTACCAATAACAACGACAACTGCATTAATCACCAATGTTGGTACCGAGTTATGTAATCAAACGATTGAAATTAAGGGGATTGTTCGACCATCGACTATCTCCGCAACTTGCTCAGAATCGAATGTAACAACAGATGCTTTATCTTTAACTATCGAGTGTCCAGTAGCGGATTTACAGTTGGGCGATAAAAACCTTTGCTTACCAATTAATTCATCAGAAGTCTTAGCCACTATTAATTTAACAAATGGAAGTGGGCAATACAATACAACTGTTCAACTGAATTATAATGGCTCGTCTTTTTCTTTAGTCAAAAACAATGTTACAAATCCATTGGAAATTACCTATGAGGATATTATTACCGCCTTGGGAGTAACTACTTTTTCAGCAGTTGAATTGAGTGTTGTTAGCGTGAATGATGTAGGAGGAAAATTGTGTAGCGGAAAAATAGATGATGATTTAATTCGATTAAACGTGCAAGCGAATCCAACCGCTAGTATTATTGCAGCAACAGATTTAGCAGATTGTAGTGCTAATTCTAATGGCACTATTACTTTTGATTTTTCTCCTGCAACAAGTGGTCCTTGGGAATTTGAATATACCCTAAACGGAGGTAATTCCATGAGTGGAGCAACTAATATGACTCCTTTTGTACTTCCCGTAGCAAATGCAGGAGCTTATGAAATAGTCAGCGTTTATAATGCGGATGGTTGTAGTGGAATTATCAATTTACCAAATATGCAAACGGTAAGTTCGCCCCTACCACTTACTTTGAATGATGTATCAACAGTCACCGTTTGTGAGGACGGTTCAGAAAGCGTCAATTTAGACAGGGATATATTTTTTACAATAAATGATAATGAAAATCTGATAAATGGAAATGCTAATTCGATTGGGAATATAACTTGGTACAAAGCAGACCCTACTTTATTACCAGCATTATTGCGTTCAACATTACTCGTTCAACCTAAAGTTTTTGTACCGATAATTCCTCAAGACTATTATTTTATTTATAAACGACCGTCAGATGACTGTGAACTCGTTGGTAAAACGACTATTTCACTAAGTAATGCCGTTTGTTGTGCAGCGGATGCAGGTAACATTATAAGACCTATAGGAGGAAAAGAAACTATTACTACAGGCAATCAATCTATCTGTTTGGGAGAAGACCTTGAAGCTTTTACTAATAATTATGGCCTTACAGATGAGATAAATCCAATGTCTATTTCTTACCAGACTACTTTTTTATTGACTAATAATACAGGAAAAATTGAACAAGTTGCTAATGATGGAGACTTTGATTTTTCTATTTTAGGTGTAGGGACTTACGATGTGTTTGTTCTAAATTATAGAACGACTAATGAGGAAACAACATCATTAGCTTATTTAGCTCAATTAATGGGTGGCACAACTAATGGAACGGGAGGAAATATTATGGAAATCGTTGCGGATGATATGGATGCTTCTAGTTATGGATTATCAATAGGCAGTACGACGATTCCTAATCCGACTAGTTTTGGCGATTATTGCTTGGATTTAGACCAATTAGATGATGATGGAGTTGATGCTAACGCTGATAAAGTACAAGTAACAATAAACCTGCTTCCTTTAGCAACAGTAAATGATGTAACGGTATGTGCAGGAGTAATAAGTGCAGCGTTGACGGTAAATTCGATGGTTGGTACACCAACAATGTATGCAATAGATTATGATATGGGAGCAGAAGCGGCTGGTTTTGTGGATATACCAAATACCACAGTCCTACCAACCAAATATGAAATACCAGCAGGAATAGTATCAGGCATATATAGCGGGACATTTAAGTATAGTGACGCTAATGATTGCGAAGGAGAAGATGATTTTGTAATTACGATAAACGCACTTCCTTTAGCAACGGTAAATGATGAAATTGTGTGCATGGGAGAATTATTTAGCCCCATAATGATAGATATAATTTCAGGTAATCCCACCACTTATACGCTGAATTATGACGAGGTAGCCAATACCGCTGGATTCCTAGATGTAAGTCTAAAAAAACCTTTATTAGAAGCTAATTTTTCTATGCCACCTATACTTACAGAAGGAACCTATCAAGGCATTATGACTTATGAAGATACCAATAATTGTACAGGTACAGATGAATTTATTATTAAGGTAAACACTGCGGTAGTGGTGGAAGCAGGAGAAAAACAGACACTTTGTTCTACTGCAATACTAAATTTATCCAGCTTGGGTGCTACTTTTCAAGCAGGAGCTACTGACGGGACATGGACTTCTAGTGGGTCAGGAATTTTTGATGTAGAAGGAATAGGGAATTTTAATACTGCTACGACCTATACCCCAAGTATGGAGGATATTAAAAATGGAAGTATTATTCTAACCCTAACTTCTACAGATGCAGCAAGCCCATGTACGAATCAATCAAACGATGTGCTCATCACCATTATTGACGTGTCATGTACAGGAACTTTTCCTTGGGATGGAAATAGAGAATAGTAAACTGGTAGTACTCCGATAGCTATCGGAGTCAGGCTTTCCCGTCAAAGACCTTTAGGTCTGAAAACTCACCTATTAAATTAATTAGATAATCATAAAAAACGAACAACTATTAAAACACATTAATTATGTTATCCAACAGAAATTATTTATTATACCAACCACTCAATTTTATTACTAAGTATGTAAATCTGCGATTCATTAAAGTTGTTAGTATATTTATTTGTTTACCATTCTATTTACAAGGACAATATCGTATCAATGAATTTGCTTACGATTGTGATATTAGTGATAATAATGAAGTGGTGGAGGTTAGAATAGAAAATACATTTATAGGAAGCCTTTCAGACCTAGCACTTACCCTTTATAATGGCAATGATGGCTCCCCCTATGGTGTCGTAGAAACGCTTGATAATTTTGTTGTTGGGACAAATGATGGTGTTTATACCTATTATACATGGACTCCTTCTTCCATTATGAATGGCAGTCCCGATGGATTAAGTCTTGATTATCAGGGGACTATTGTTGAGTTTTTATCTTATGAAGGAACTTTTACTGCTGTAGGAGGCGCTGCTGACGGAAGTATAAGTACAGACATTGGTGTTAGCCAAACAAATAGCTCAACTTGCGATAGAACATTGCAAATTGATAACTCAGGCAATTGGATAGAAAAATTGGCAACAAATGGTGAACCAAATGAATCTACTACTGCAACAGAAATTACTGCGATAGGGACTTGTACTGGTATTTCATCGGCAGACGAAGATACCTATAATATTATCATTTCAGGTTTAAGTGAGACTAGTAATTATCATTTTGATTTGGATGGAGACGGGGTCAATGAGATTACCAATTTTACAGGAGCAACTACTTTTGTTACTGCTGTGGAAGATAATACGAATATCCCTTTTGTAGATGGTACGGTCAATCGTTTGGTACAAATAGATTTGGAGGCAAATGGAAATTATGATGTGATGATTAATGTCCACGAAGTACTTTGTACAGATGTAGATGATGATGGTAATTTGGATTTTGATGCAGGCTGTGATAATGATTTGCCCGATGAGCATAAAGGATATATCGTAGCTTCTGTTTCACCATATATTGGAACAAATATTTATGTTTATGTGCTAACAAATTCGACTAATAATGCTTTAGCAGCAAATACTTCTGGGTTGTTTACAAATTTAGAAAGTGGAAATAATGATACAGAAATAGATTATCAGGTAGTCGCTTTTAATTTTAGTGATGCTACTGATGCTTCGATGTATATTTCGGGACTTACTTTTAGCCAAATAGCAGGTACAATCGTTACTTCTAGCACTATGCCAGCAGCTTGTTCTATGGCTTGTGGAAGTATGGCTTATGATGTGGAATGCCTATCGAAAAAGACAATTCCGACCATGAATCAATGGGGCTTACTAATTTTCGGTTTATTGCTATTAAATTTAGGGCTAATTTTTATCAAGCAATTGGAAGGAGTAAGATAAGTAGTTAGACAAAATTAAACTAACAATTTTTATCGCATAGTCACATAGTTTTTTCACATAGAGAACATAGTTTTACAAATTAAACTTAGCTAGACAGCTAAGTTTAATTTGTAAAATTATATGCGCTATGTATTTTTCACTATGTGGTCTATGTGGTAAAAAAAGGTTAGGGAAAGCGAAAAAAAGTATATTAGATTTACCACTCACCACTATTTCCCCTTTCCTTGCAACAAAACCCGAAGCGTATAAAACATAATTTTAAAGTCCAAAGCCAAGGACCGATTTTCGATATACAAAATATCAAATCTTAAACGCTGTACCATTTCCTCAATACTGGAAGCATAGCCATATTTGACTTGCCCCCAAGAAGTAATACCCGGTCGAACCTTTAATAAGTGGCGATAATGTGGACTAATTTTTACGATTTCATCAATGTAATGTTGGCGTTCAGGACGAGGCCCAACAAGAGACATATCTCCCTTTAATACATTCCAAAATTGGGGTAACTCATCTAGTCGCCACTTGCGCATTACTGCACCCCAAGGCGTACAACGATTATCATTGTCTATGGATAGTTGTGGCCCATTTCGTT
Source organism: uncultured Saprospiraceae bacterium (assembly GCA_964392805.1). GTDB lineage: Bacteria > Bacteroidota > Bacteroidia > Chitinophagales > Saprospiraceae > JAFMDF01. The sequence continues at coordinate 30,308 of CAYMSC010000003.1, read as the reverse complement.
CCGCATCTGTATACATAGAACGGAACTTAAAAATATTAAAAGGCTGCCCATTTAAGCCAATCCGTTCTTGTTGATAGAAGATAGGCCCATCCGAAGAAAATCTAACTTTTAAGGCAATGTATACATATAAAGGAAACAATAACAACAACATGGACAAACTAGCGGTAACATCCAGAAATCGCTTGACGGTCTGTTGCCAACGAGGCATTAAATTTTGTTGAATATCAATCAAAACAGCTCCAAAGACGTGATTCATTTTGACCGTACCTAACAAAATATCATACATGTCAGGGATAATTCTCGTATAAACCTCTTCCTCAAAATCAGCAAGCGCATCTAGAATGGCTTTGATTTTATTGTGGTCAGAAGTTTCTATGGCAATAATGGCTTCTTCTATTTTATGGTCCTTGATTACTTGATTAATATCGTTGATTTTGCCTAAGACGGGGAGATAAGCAGCCAATTCATTTTTGCTATTTCCATTAGAATCTATAAATCCAACAAAATGATTACCCGTAGGTAGTTTCATATTATTAATTTCTTTGTAGAGGTCAATAGCGTTTTGATTGCCACCTATAATGAGCGTATTATAACTAACCAAGCCTCTAGCTAATTTTCGTTTAGCACGAGTGATTAGAATTACCCTAGCAATAGCCGTCAATAAAAAATGGATACCCAGTAAGGCAAGAAAAGAAGCTATATAGGTTGTATAGGACTGAATGACATCATCCAGAATTAAGGTGAAGAATAAAAAAAATACCCCTAGAAAAGACAATAAAAAAGTACGACCCAAAGTAGCTAAACGAGAAAGGCGATAAATATCTTGATAGCGGTCAAAAATCGAGTATAATAAAAACCAGCCAATAGGGATGACTAAAATCCCAATGTATAAATTTTTATCAGCTATGACGGTGTGGTCCAAAGGTACTTCTTCTGAAATAACTTTTCGATATACGTAAAAGCATGCCCATGCAAGCATAGCCATTATAAAATCAACGATTTTATAGTTTCGGGTGTCTATATATTGGCGGCGTTGACTCAATTTGTTAAACGGATGAATTTGATATTATCAATTAAAACTTCTGGGTTGGTTACTGCTGCTGTGACAGGACAGCCTAAATCATCAGTAGACACTCTAAAAGCTAATCTATAACTAGGTAATTGAGAAAGTTGTAAATCTTCCTGAAAATTGATATACACTTTATTCCAACGATTGATAGGGCATAACCTAATTTTAAATAAAGTTGCATTAATATTATTACTGATGCCCTCTAAACCAATTTCAAAGACCACATTATTCTTATAATCAATTTCTAAAAAAACAGGGAAACCACCCGAAGTAGGCAAATCTATAAACGTAGTAGTAGAATTAAATTCTACTGCATCGTCTTCCCCCAAAAGAATTTGACCGACACCATCCGTAGACTGTACTGCGTCTTGATTCCCACCTCTTAATAAATGATTAGTGGTATTAAAACTTTCTACTAATTCAAAAACCGTATTCGATTGGTAAGTAGTTGTGGGTTGGATATTAACTGTTTGATTCGCCATTAATTCCAAGGTCGTTTCATATCGGCGATATAATGGATAAATGACAGGTGTGCTGGGTTGAGCATTTTCTCTAATAACTGGAAAAATGGTGATATTTTGACTCCCTAAATTCAATACAGGAACGGTTGCTGGTAATTCATAAATACCTAAAGAAAGGTCATTCACAAAGACCCATGCCTCTGTGATTTGGGCAGAATTTTCTCCCTGTGCAGGTGTGGTGGTTAATTCAAAACGATTGATTTCTAAATAAGCGGGAATTTGTTCTTCGGGGTCGATAATACTGCAAGAAGAAAGTAGCAATAGCATACCTATTACTGCTCCCCTAAAGACAGGGGTGATTGGTTCTAAAAACATTAATCTCAAATTCAAATTAGCCAAATTCTCAAAATTAAATTTGAGAATTAATGAATATTTTTCTCGCTTAATTTTGTTGTTGAAGTTGAAGTTGATTTTGTTGTTGAAGTTTAATTTTTTCTCTTTTATTATAGAACCAATCACCCCTGTCCTAAAGAAGGAGGGGAATTTCAAACTAACACAAATATTTTGGTATACTGATGACCATTGTTTAATGAACAAGGACCAATGACTAATGACTTTTTTAACCATTTCTATTTATCTTTTAGATTAACTATACAAAAGCACCCACTATCTTTTTTCGCTCCTCAATTTTTTTAATAATCTGATGCGCTACTTGTAGTGTCTGATACCCATCTGCTATCGTAACGACCGTATGTTTGTCTAAACGAATGGATTCCGAAAACGCTTCCAATTCCATTTGGATAGCATTAGTCGGAGTTGATTTTGCTTGTTCGATATTGATGTATTTTTTACCTTCCTCTGTTTCTAAAGATAGCAAATTACCATTGGTGATTTTATCTTTTTCCTGCTCCCCAAACAATTGAATTATCTGCGTTTGTTTCTCTAATAAATCGATGCTGATATAAGCTTCTTTTTGAAAAAGTCGCAATTTACGCATCTGTTTCATAGAAATCCTACTTGCGGTTAAATTTGCGACTGCACCATTGGTAAATTCTAGTCGAGCATTGGCAATATCGGGCGAAGTACTAACCACGGCAACTCCACTTGCTTCTACTGATTTTAAAGGCGCTTTGACAATTTTTAAGATTAAATCTAAATCATGTACCATCAAATCTAAAACGACCGAAACATCTGTGCCTCTTGGGTTAAACATTGCTAAGCGATGGGCTTCAATAAAAAGTGGATTTAATGGAATGTGTTGAATGGCCAAAAAAGCAGGATTAAATCTTTCAACATAGCCTACTTGTACTTTAACGCCATATGCTGTGGCAAGTCCCACTAATTTTTCGGCTTCTTCTAAAGTGTGTGTGAGTGGTTTTTCTATAAAAACATGTTTGCCTGCTTTAATAGCAACAGCGGCTAACTCAAAATGAGTGATAGTAGGGGTAACAATATCTACGGCGTCAGATTGAGTAATTAACTCATTAATCGTAGAAAAACGTTTAAGGTTGGGATAATCTTGCAGTATTTTGTCGGCATTGGTATTGTTTGGGTCATAAAACCCAGTTACCACGACCGAATTAATTGCTTGCAGGCATTTTAAATGTATCTTTCCTAGATGCCCGACACCTAGTAAGCCTATTTTTACCATAGTTGTTATTTCGTTAATGCAGTTGTAAGTCTCTGAAAATTATTCCTAGACATACATTAAGAGAAAACGAAATGGGTGAAATATTATTTTAAAGAGAATAAAAAGGTTGTAAGTAATTTGCCCTAATACCTCACAAAAACCATCTTCACCAACATCTGAGGCTGATTAAAATCTATTTTTGCATCATTAAAATGTGGTTTAGAATATCTTTTTTCAGTTAGCCTAGACACCGCAACAGGCTCTTTAGGGATACCAACAAAATTTCGGTCGATTGCCTTATTTTCATTAATATCATGGTAAGAAACGGCGGCATAATCACCATAAGGAATATTATCAAAGATCACCCGAACTTTGCCATCGACAACTTTTTGGCGTTTTTTGAAAGAAGCATGTCCTGCCTCTAGAAACCTGGAACCATCATTAAAAAGGGAAACTTCTACGATGCCATTTTCGGCTTTTAAGTGGTCAAATTCTACAATCATGACTCCTCTTCGTAATTCAGTAGTGGGAGTGAATGCGCTGCATAAACCGGCCAACAATAAAATCATTAAGGGTTTCATTAATTTAATTTTGGATATGTTCATATGTTCTAAAGTGTGTTGACTAGTAATAGAAAAGTGTTAGTGGGAACACCAGCTTCTATTAAAAGTCATTGCTTAATGTAAAATGGGAAATTAAGGGATAAAAGTGTTTAAATTTTTTTATTGCGAAGGAGATAAAGTAGGTGGGGAAGTTAGCAAATAAACAATGTGGGAATAGATTATTGCTTTGAATAAGGGCAATTTATTAAATTCTGAGGAAGAAATCCAGTAAAAGCAGAATTTTAATTCCTATCAAGGTAAAAAAGTGGGGATGTTCCTACTAAAAGCGAAGAAACTTTTTGATTCTTTCGTTAGTTTTTCTAAATACCGCTATTTTTGCGGAATTTTAGGGAAGGTGACTTTTAGGTCATCAATCAATAATTAATCAACTACTTAACTAACATGTCAAACAATTTAAGCGAACAGGAGTTGGTCAGACGGGAATCCTTGCAAAAAATCAAGGATTTAGGCATTAACCCTTTTCCTGCTGCCGAAGTTAAAGTTAATTTTAAAACAACGGAGTTTACCTCTGCTGACTTTTTTGCCAATTTGGTAAAAGAAATTGAAAAATTAAAAAACGTAGGTCCTGTTAAAGCCAAACAGGTAGCGGAATTGTTGACTAAAAATAAATTTAAGACGGCGGCTTTATTAGAAGCGGATTTAGGATTGACAGAAGCGATTGAATTTGATGCAGGAGTGACGCATTCAGCGACGACTTTGGAAGAATTTGTCGGTGGTTTGAGAGTAGCGTCTTTAGGAGATTATCGACCAGAGAAATTCCCAGAGGTGCATATTGCGGGTCGATTTATGGGGCAGCGAGGGCCATTTGCTAAATTGCAAGATTCGGAAGGAAGAATGCAATTGTACATGAAGAAAAAGACAATCGGAGAAACAGAAGAAGAGCGAGCGCAGACAGATGCCTTAATCAAACAATTGCATATTGGCGATTTCATTGGCGTGAAAGGATATTTGTTTTCTTCTCAAACAGGAGAAGTTTCTGTACATGTACAGAAATTAACTTTTTTGAGTAAATCCTTAAAACCACTCCCTGTTGTAAAAGTAGATAAGCAAGGAAAGGTACATGATGCTTTTACCGACCCAGAATTAAGATACCGACAACGTTATGTAGATTTGACCGTCAACCCAAGTATCAAGGAATTATTCTTGAAGCGGTCAAAAGTAGTGAAGTCTATGCGAGCCTTCTTTGACGCTAAAGGTTGGTTAGAAGTAGAAACACCCATTTTACAACCCATTCATGGTGGGGCAGCGGCAAGACCATTTGCTACGCACCATAATAGCTTGGACATGCCCTTGTATATGCGGATTGCCAATGAGTTATATTTAAAACGATTAATCGTTGGCGGTTTTGACGGAGTCTATGAAATCGGAAAAATGTTCCGAAATGAGGGAATGGACAGAACACATAATCCAGAGTTTACTTCTATGGAAATCTATGTAGCCTATAAGGACTACATCTGGATGATGGAAATGGTAGAAAATTGTATTGCCTATATTGCGAATGAGGTGAATGGAACAGTCATTGCACAAGTCGGAGAAAATACGATTGATTTTACGCCGCCATACCGTCGAATAAGCATGTATGATTCTATCAAGGAATATACAGGAATTGATGTGTCAAAAATGGATGAGGATGGTTTGCGAGCAATTTGTAAGCAATTGCATATTGAAACAGACAAGTCGATGGGGAAAGGAAAGTTGGTAGATGAGATTTTTGGGGAAAAAGTTGAAGCCCACTTAATCCAACCAACCTATATAACGGACTATCCAATCGAAATGACGCCATTGGCGAAGAAGCATAGAACTGAAGAAGGGCTAGTTGAGCGTTTTGAATTGTTTGTCAATGGAAAAGAAATTGCGAATGCTTATTCGGAATTAAATGACCCGATTGACCAAAGAGGGCGTTTTGAAGACCAACTAAAATTGGCAGAACGAGGGGATGATGAAGCGATGGTTTTAGATGAAGATTTCTTGCGGTCATTGGAATACGGTATGCCACCAACTTCTGGTTTGGGCATCGGGATTGATCGTTTGACGATGATGTTGACGAATCAAAGTTCTATTCAGGAAGTATTGTTCTTTCCACAGATGAAGCCAGAGGTGAAGCAGGAGAAGGAAGAAGGGGCGGAAGGGTAAGTTGGAGATTTAGAGCTTCCAGAACTCCAAGTTCTGGAAGCTCTTCATGTAGAATAAATATTAATAAAAAAGCCTAATTACATTTGTAATTGGGCTTTTTTGGGTGTTATCGGGTATATTAAATGGTAATTGTAGACTTAACTTTCATTATAAAAATAGAAAGGTATCATGTCGATGGGCTTTTTTTGATGTTTTTCCATAAATGCTCCGCTAATTTGGGCGGAGGAGGAGGTTTGGAATAGTCTATGGATAAATCAAATCCAGCGTCCTGATAAACTTGATTCAAAGTAGATTGTAAATCAACAAATACATCGGCATCATTTTCTAATAATGGCACAGGAATTATCGGTAAAGGCGTTTCTAAATCCATCATCCAAATATCAGTTTTATGGTCAAGACCTTTTGTCAAAGAAACAATATAAAGGGCATTTTCCAAATCAGGATGCTCAAAAGGACGAGTACCTCTTCTCAGTAAATCAATTTCTAATAAATGAACCCCTTCTTTATGTAAGTTTTCTCTTTTTTTTAAATAGGGAGCTAATCCTGGTTTGCGTTTGTTAATAAAAGAAAGGACTTCTATTGCTGTGACCAATTTATTATCATCAACATCTCTTATTTCTAAAAAAGGAATACGCACCTCAATAGGTTGTACTAAAGCAATGCTGATAGTCGGTGGAGTGGGCAAGCGTTGACTATCGTAGGTTATCATTGGTTCTTTTACTTGATTTTCATTTAAATAAACGCCCACATCAGGATACATAATTCCAATGTCTTTTTTTGGGTGGGTATCTTTTACTACATATCTTTCAACTCTAGCTACGTATTTAGGACGAATTAAAGGAACGAGTATTTTTTGTAATTCACTAATTAATCTATGATGAACATCCGACCAAAGACTTCCTTCTAAATAAGGGTCCATACCAATAAAGGGAGAATTCATATTTTTGAATTTAGCATTTTGCTTGCTGTTTAGTTTCCTAAAAATACAAAAAAAGCCCACTTCCATCAAGAAGTAGGCTTTTTTGTTGGAGCTTGTCCAATAAACTATATCAAAGTCGTGTGTACTTTGACCGACTCAATTAATTCTCTTGCACCTCCGTCACCAAATATTTAGTATCTCCACGCCAAGGCAACGCTCGATATTTTTCTTTATAAGTGAGGATAACTTTTTTACCTCTCATTTGGTCCATTTTTTCAAAAACAGCTTTGTCTGTTACTGAAAATTCCCAAACATTCCCAATATTAGCATCATTGCCATTGCCCGTCATGGTCAAACCGCCTAGACTAACTTGTCCTTCATAAGTTTTGAAAACGACTCCTTTTTCAGAAATTTTAATCAACTCACCAGCTCGACTACCGACACTATAATTCATATTGGCAAAAATGAGGTAGCCCACGCCTGCGAGTATTCCTAAAATCAGAACGGACCAAATCAATTTTCTAAAAAAACTACTGACTGCTTTTTTGCCAGTTTCGACGCCTTTACTGATACTTTGCTTAGTTTCGGCAATATCGTTGCTGAGCTCTTTTTTCTTGTCTTCGTAAGCTTTACCAATTGCTTCTTTTTTATTGTCGAAGTTATCTTTTAATGATGACATAATTTTTTTTTGAATTAGTTGAGGAAAACGCTAAAAAAGTTTTCAATTTTTTCTTTTAATAAAATGGAAACCTTAAAATTAGAGAAATCTTTAGAAATAAGGAAGGTATTCCTTTGTTGTCATTAATATATGAGACGTTTTTTTCTTTGAAAGTAACTGTAAATCAGGGCATAATTTTCAAAAGGAAGTTGAGATGTTACACAAAATTAACATTTATAGTAAAATTTTTTAGGTCATATTTGAGTTAATTTTCTTTCAACTACTTTATTGCCGTCCAATCAGTAAACAAATCATAATAAAATCTCTATGTCTATTCTGCTAAAAAACTAAGCCTACATCAGTAATTCCTTATAAATTCTTTGTAAATTTCGACCGTCAGAAGAAAAAAGTCATTATTTTCCACGTAGTAGGATTATTATGATTATTTTGTACCTCCTTTATACAGACTTGAATAAACAAACAAAAAACTAGGCTATCCAGATTGATTAGCGATTTAATTAATCGGATTAGAACCCACTAATACGAGAAAATTTTCACACTTGAAGAATTTGATTCCATATTTTATTCAGCATCAATTTGAGCAGAAAAAAAGTCACGGGTATTTTTTTGCTTATACGGTGTTTATTGATTTGTCTGGTTTTACACCACTGACAGAGTCATTGATGGAACGTGGTAACGAAGGAGCCGAAGAACTTTCCATCATTCTCAATCAAGTATTTGAGCCAATGGTGAGTTTGGTTTATCGAAAAAATGGCTTCATTCCGTATTTTGCAGGAGATGCTTTTACTGCTGTTTTTCCCAAAAAAGAAGTCCGCCATCCTTGGGAAGTTATACTCACCGCACAAGAATTAAGAGATTTATTTGATGAAAAAGAAGTCTGGGAAACACGTTATGGCACTTTTGATATTCGTATCAAAATTGGCTTGGCACGCGGTAAAGTAGAGTGGGGGATTGTAGGAGATAAAGCACACAAGTCTTTTTATTTTAGAGGAGAGGCAATTGATGCTTGTGCAGAAAGTGAACATTATGCTGATGAACAAGAAATAATTTTATCTAAAAAATTGCATCAGGAATTAGAAAGTTCCAATGGCCACTTTGAAGCAGTGGACAATGAATTCTTCAAATTGATAAAAGATTTTGGTCCAGATAAAAATTTGGCATATCCGAAAACATTACAGAATAAATTATCGGTAAAAGTAGCGCAAAGTTTCTTGTTAGACTCTGTTATTCGGTTTAATCAGCAGGGGGAATTTAGGTCTGTTATTACCGTATTCATATCGTTTAAAGGAGCAGATGACCATAAGGTGCTAAATAGTTTTGTTAGTACTGTTGTTAATGAGTTTTATAAATTTTCAGGCTATTTCAAAGAAGTTGACTTTGGAGACAAAGGAGGCGTAATAGTTGGTTTTTTTGGAGCGCCAGTTAGTTTTGAAAATAATGGGGAGCGAGCCTTAGAACTAGTGAGTGAGATTCAAAAAGCAGTGTCTGTACTTAAAAAGAAATCTGAATTGTGTTACCGCATAGGCATTACATCGGGTGTTGCGTATGCTGGAATTGTCGGAGGGATTGAAAGATGCCAATATGCCGTAGTTGGAAATCGAGTCAATTTGGCAGCAAGATTAATGATGAACGCCGATTGGGGAGAAATATTAGTCGATAAAGAAATTCAAAAGAGCAGAAATTTTCGTTTTAAGCATAAAGGAGATATTTCCTATAAAGGCATCATGCGAGATGTACCTACCTATGTGTTAAAAGGTCGAAATATAAATGAAGAACCCGTCTTTTCAGGCAAGATAGTAGGGCGAGATAGTGAGTTGCGCGCATTAAAACGATTTGCTAAAAAAGTTTTCAAAGAGGAGAAATTAGGGTTAGCATATGTTTATGGAGAGGCAGGAATCGGCAAGAGCCGTATTTCTTTTGAATTAAAAAAGCAATTTCAAAAGAAAACAATTGCCTCTTGGTTTTCTTGTCAGGCGGACCAGATTTTGCGCAAGCCATTTAATCCTTTTGTTTTCTTTCTAAAAAATTACTTTGAGCAATCGCCTGAAAATTCTAAGATTGATAATCAGACCGCTTTTGAGCGGAGATTTCAGTGGTTGCTTAATGATATAGGTAAAATAAAACATCCCGAAGCCAACGATATTTATCTAGAAATATCTAGGACAAGGTCAATTTTAGCCGCTCAGATAGGGCTTCGATATCCCGATTCTTTATGGGAACAGTTAGATGCTAAAGGACGGTATGAGAATAGACTAATTGCCATCATTACTATTTTTAAAGCAGAGGCATTAATTCGTCCTTTGGTCATAGAAATGGAAGATGGACACTGGTTTGATGAAAGTTCTAAAGAGTTGATAAAAGAGATGGTTCGTCAATTGGATGATGTTCCGATTACCATTTTGGTAACTTCTCGATATCAAGATGACGGCACTAAACCTTTATTAGCCCCCAAAGAATTATTGGAATCTCAAAATACGGCTACGGTAGATTTTGATTTAAAATTCTTACAGCCAGATGCTTTAAATGCTTTTGTGGTCAACCGTTTAAAAGGAGAAATAGACAAAGAATTTTCTGAACTGTTGATACGGTCTACGAATGGCAATCCTTTTTATGCAGAACAAATTTTAGAATATTTTTCTGAGAGTGGCTTATTAGAATTAGCTAATGGTGTTTGGCATATTCGGGATAAAAGTATTAAAGTATCTTCTTCCATCAATTCGGTCTTAATGGCTCGGATAGATCGTTTATCCGCATTGGTGAAAGAAACTGTCAAAGCAGCAGCGGTGATTGGGCGAGAATTTGAACTGCCAGTATTAACAGAGGTGATGCGCTCTCAACATTTGTTCGACGAAGATGACTCAGCGAAAACTTTAGCTATTTTAAAAGAACAAATAAAAACGGCAGAGCAAGGTCAGATATGGAGAGCAATGAATGAATTGCGTTATATTTTTAAGCATTCATTGTTAAGAGAAGCCGTTTATGAAATGCAATTGCGGACTCGTTTGCGGGAACTACACTTTTTGATAGCTAAAGCCATAGAAAAAGTCTATTCGGATAATTTACCAGAAAAATACTTAGACTTATCTTTTCATTATGAGCATGCTGATTCCAAGGATAAACATAATGAGTATACTCGGAAAGCAGCTGATTATGCCCGTAAGAATTTTCAAAATAGACAAGCACTTTCTCTTTATGATAAATTGATTATCAATTTGGGGAATGATGAAAATGGAGATGCAGAACTTGTTCGAGCCTTATTAAAAAAGGCAACTATATTGGAATTGATAGGCGAATGGAAAGAATGTGAGAAAGTATTAGAACAAACGATAGGATTAGCACCCGCACTAGGGAATCCAGCTAGAGCGGGTCAAGCCCACAACAGCTACGGAAATTTATTGATGTTGAAAGGCTTATATGATAAAGCTCGAAGTCACTTAGAAAAAGCCATTCACTTTTTTGAGAAAGTAGATGATGGTTATGGTATTTTTAAAGTGTATGGTAATCTAGGGAATTTATATTTCCGACAAGGACATTATAAAAAAGCGGAGGAATATTTTATCAAGAGTATTCAACTCAGTGAGCAATATGATTATACTGCGGAAAATGCGCAGATAGTGGCAAATCTTGGCTTAACTTACATGAATGGGGGTAATTATGAAGAAGGAATTCGTTGGCAACAGGCTCAATTAGAAAGCTGTAAGAAAGCGAATGATAAGCAAGGAATGGCAACGCTTTATACCAATATGGGTATCGTCTACTTTGAACAAGGCGATTATGATGCCGCTTTGGAATGTTATACAGAAGGGCTAGCATTGAGCCAAGAATTAGGTAATAAACAATTGACGGCAATTGCTATCGGATGTATAGGTAGTGTTTATGAGCGAAAAGGGGATTATTCACAAGCAATGCACCATTTTGAAAAGGACTTGGAGTTAGTCGAAGAATTGGGCGACAAACAAGGAATCGCTATCACTTTAGGACTGATAGGAGACCTACATACTGTAAAAGGAGAATTTGATAAAGCGATTCAATTTTTGGAGCGGCAGTTGGCTTTATGTCGAGAGTTGAGTTATCAAAAAGGGATAGCTAAAGCGGTGAATACTTTAGGAGATATTTATTATTATAAAGACCAATATGAGATTTCGGTTAATTATTATGATTTAGCCATAGAGGTAACTCGTCAAATTAATAATCGACTAGTTTTGGGTAGTAGTTTGATAGAAAAGGGAAAGCCATTGGTTGCTCAAGGTAAAATACAAGAGGCAAAAGCATCTCAAGAAGAAGCATTAAAACTAGCGGAAGAATTAGGCCATCCAAATTTGATTTTTGATGCTAAAATATTAGGCGCAAAGGTAGCCTATTCAGAAGGAGACCTTAAATTAGCAACCACCTTACTAGAGCGTTTATTACAAGAAGAGGGAAGAAGTGAGAAAGAAAAAGCAGATATTAATTACGAACTATACAAAGTATCTGGCCATCTAGAAAAATATAGAAAAAATGCCTTGAGTTTATATCAAAATCTCTATAGTGAAACGCCACAGTTTTTATTTAGAAAACGAATGCAGCAATTGGTTTTGAAAAAATAACCTATTACAAATTATATAACATTTATTCCAACCTAAAAATGAAATACCCAGATCTGGTCATTTTCTTGCTTGCGCTATTATCTAGCTTTTTTATCAGTTGTGAGACACAAGATAATTCCTCTTCTAAAGAACCAACTTTGAAATCTACCGTTATTTCTGATATGAAAGATGATAAAGTAACAACAAAAACAGGAGATCCTTTAACAGCAGTATCAGATAAAATTTTTCCATATCAATTGGAATCACCAGTAGAGGTATTTGAAATGCCTAATAAACTTAAAGAGATTTCAGGTTTAGGTATAGATGCAGCAGGTGCCTACCTTTATGCAGTGCAAGACGAGGAAGGGAAGTTATTTATGATTAATACGACAACTGGTGAAGTAGAGAAAGAAAAGAAATTTCATAAAGATGGAGATTATGAAGGCGTAGAATTTGTGGGAGATCGAGTGTATGTGATTAAGAGTTCAGGCACCCTTTATGAGGTTGTTAATTTTGGAAAAGAAACACAAGAATTAATCAAGCACAAATTTGATTTCAATAAAAATAGTGATATCGAAGCCTTAGGATATGACGCAAAAGAACATCGCTTCTTGATTGGTTGTAAAGGGAAGGTTGGAAAAGGAGCAGATTTTAAGTTTAAAAAAGGAATTTTTAGCCTAAGCTTAGATTCTATGAACATGAGTGAAGACCCTGCATATACGATTAGTTTGGAAGCCGTTAAACACTTTTTAGAAGTCCATAGTACCTTGGAAAAAATAGATAAATTAGTAAAATTATTCCAACCAGGAGAAGAATTTATTTTTGGTCCATCGGGCTTAGCAGTTCATCCAAAATCAGGAGATATTTATATCACCTCTTCGGTAGGGAAATTATTAGTGGTGATGCAACGAGATGGCCATATCAAACATATGGTAAAACTCAAAAAGAAATTGCACGAACAACCAGAAGGTATTGTATTTGCTCAAGACGGTACAATGTATATTTCTAATGAAGGTAAGAATGGAAAGGGAAAGATTTTTAAATTTGCTTATCAAGAAGTTACGGAATAATATATTCTATAAATTTTTCCATGTATATTTGCAACCTAACTGCTACGACCTATATATAAGTATCAGTTAAGTACCAACTTATTATTAAAAACAATCATTTCAATATAATGAGCTTAGTAGAAT
>CAYMSC010000003.1:0-16936 GCA_964392805.1 uncultured Saprospiraceae bacterium | reverse complement strand
AAGTACCAACTTATTATTAAAAACAATCATTTCAATATAATGAGCTTAGTAGAATTAAGAGTACCAGCTATTGGTGAATCCATCACAGAAGTTACTTTATCTCAATGGTTAATTGGGAATGGAGAATATGTCAAATTAGATCAACCTGTTTGTGAGTTTGAGTCGGATAAAGCGACCTTAGAATTTCCAGCGGAAGCAGAAGGAAAATTAATCTGGGTAGCGGAAGAAGGAGATGATTTAGCCATTGGTGCTTTAGTAGCCAAAGTAGATACAAGTGTAAGTGCTGGAACCGATACGCCTGCGCCAACGCCTGCTGCAAAACCAGCAGCACCTGCAAAAGCAGCGACAAGTAATGGAGAAGTGAAGATAATTGAAATGAAAGTGCCAACGATTGGTGAATCGGTAACGGAAGTTACGTTATCCCAATGGTTAATCGCCGATGGAGCAGCGGTCAATTTAGATGATCCTATTTGCGAATTTGAGTCGGATAAAGCAACCTTAGAGTTTCCAGCAGAAGGAACAGGAAAATTAATTCATGTAGCAGCAGAGGGAGATGATTTAACCATTGGTGCATTAGTGGCTAAAATAGAAGTAGGGGCAAATGTGGCAACAAAATCAGCAGCAAAAGCAACGACAGCTGCACCAGCGGAAACAGTAGCGGCTTCTACTGCTTCAGGACATCCTTCACCCGCCGCCGCAAAGATTATGAGAGAGAATGGCGTTTCTGCTAAGGATGTTAGTGGAACAGGAAGAGATGGTCGGATTACAAAAGAAGATGCGATGAAAGCCGCACAAAATAAAACAACCGCACCCGCACCCGCCGCCAAAGCACCTGCGGTAGCCAAACAAGTACCTAGCGTTACTGGCGGTAGAGGTACAGAACGTAAGAAGATGAGTCGAATGCGTCGAACGATTGCTAAAAACCTTTTGGCAGCCAAGCATGAATCAGCGATGTTGACTACTTTTAATGAAGTGGATTTGACAAACCTCATGGCTTTGCGAAAGCAATATCAGGAGCAATTTGTAGCGAAATATGGCGTAAAATTAGGCTATATGTCTTTGTTCTCGAAGGCTTGTGCAAAAGCCTTAATGGAGATGCCTGATGTCAATGCAATGATTGATGGAGATCATTTGGTGTATCACGACTATGCAGATATTTCAATTGCTATTTCTACGCCAACAGGATTAGTCGTACCACCATTAAAGAATGTGGAGTCCTTAAAATTCCATGAGATAGAATTAAAGATTAAAGAATTAGCAGGAAAGGCAAGAAGTGGTAAATTGACCTTAGATGAAATGAGAGGCGGGACGTTTACCATCACAAATGGTGGGGTATTTGGCTCAATGATGAGTACACCAATTTTGAATAAGCCACAATCTGCGGTATTGGGTATGCACACCATACAGCAACGACCAATGGCGATTAATGGAGAAGTGAAGATTCGACCAATGATGTATTTGGCCTTGTCTTATGACCACCGAGTGATTGATGGTAGTACATCGGTAACTTTCTTAGTAAAGGTTAAGAACTTATTGGAAGACCCAACTACTTTGCTTTTAGATTTATAAAAATAGCGATAAAAGAAAAGAATACAAAAAAAGGATAGCTTTAGTAATTAAAGCTATCCTTTTTTTGTAGGTTAAAAAAACTGCTATTATAATATTACAAATTACCTTTTGGGCATATACTCAAAAAGTAAAATTATCTAAATCCGTTGTCCTTCAATAATTTGTTGTAGAAAATACTATACAATGAATCATTAAAGGACAACGGATTATTTTATTTATTGCCTACTGCTGTTTCACACATGAAATTTGAACTAAATTTATTGAGTAGATTCTACTCTTACCTGAGCAAATATTTGGGCAAAATAGGCTTGCCCTTCTGGGGTAATATTATTAGCATAAGCATTTTTGCCATTTTTTTGGAAAACAAAATATTGACACTGGTCATCATAATACATATCAGCCTCTACTATTAACTCGCCATTTTTTTGGAAAAAAAGACGCCCCATAGCCTTGCAATTAGGATTAATTTGAGCAGCATCGGGAGAAGCAAAAGTAACCATCTTCTGAATATTGGATTTGTTTTTGACACTCATACTAAATTCCACATTATAGAAGATAATATCAATAAAATCACATCCTTCATAAAGTTCCTTCATCTCTTCAAAGGTAATACTTGGAAGAGTCGAAACTTTAACTTCATTAGCTTTTGTTTCCCACATCTTATCTTTAGCCATACCTTCTTTCTTTTCAGATTCTTCACAACTTGAAAATAGAAAAAAAGACAAGAGAATCAGGAGGATTGGGGAAAAATAATTTTTCATATTAAAAGGTACTGATTTTTGTAGAATAGGAACTTTGAAAAAATAAATTTACCAATTTTGAAATAATACATATAGACAGAATGCCTATTTTATCTAGCATATCACAAAAAAGATAAATACGGCTTTTTGAGTCTAAAGATACCTATTCTATCAAAAATTGAATGACTAAAAAACATAAGTACCACCAAATGTAAGGAAAAAACTTAATAAAGAATTGGCATTAGGATTGGTATCTGTATTTTTGAAAAGCAAATTGATAGAACGAGTATAACGAGCATAAAAACCTACATGCGCATTGGTATGAAAAGTAATACCCGCTAACCAACTAAAGTCATTTTCTCTCAAAAAGGGTTCTGTTGGAACTAAAGGGGAATCCACAAAACTGGTGTTAAATAACCGACCATAAGATAATCCTGCTTGAAAGTGCATTTTATGATAATCTTCATCCTCTTGATACCAGTCTTTTATTGTATAAATAATGGGTACTTCGATATAATTTAAGTTGATAATTTGAGTAGGAACACTTGAATTATTGTTAAACTTAGTACGACTCCCTCTTTGACTGAAGAGAATTTCGATGATAATATCAGACTTGGGTGTAAGAACCGTATAAGCTCTTACTCCAGCAGATAATCCTAATTTATTAAATTCAGCAGAATCATCTCCATTTATTTGTGCGGCAGTTAAACCGACATTTAAACCCGCTTTAAATCGTTGTGTTTGAGCGGAAGTAGGAGTTTGACTTAGTAATAAAAAAGTCAATAGATAGAAAATTCTTTTTGCTATTTTTAGGCTCATTAAAACTAGGTAAGTAAGTATTAAAATAATTTAGGTGCAGGATTTTCTGAGGCTACTTTTTTTTCTATATATTGAATAGTATCATTGGTATTAATCGTCCCTCCTTGAATGACTTTAGCCGTAATGCCACCATGTCCTCTCATTGCATTATAACCACCGGGGCCAAGATTTTCCTCCATTCGAGAGCAAGGATGACAATAGCCAGTACCTTCTAAAATAACCCCTTCGCCAATAGAAAACTGTTGATTTTTGAGTGCATTGAGATTCAAGCCAGAAACAACGATATTTCTACGAGTTAAAAAAGGACTAATAGCAGTATCTTGTTGGAGCATACCTGCTACAGCTTGTAAATGCTCCGCTTGAATTAAGGTAATCTGTCTTTTTCCTTTTTTTTTGCTGTAATGGTCTGCGACAAAACCATCTTCCATCGTAATAATAGCAGTGGTAACTTCTATTAATTTAGCTCGACGTTCTTTTCGAATACCAATCCATTCTATTTTGCCAATTTGAGGAATTGACTTTAATAATTTAGACATATTAGAAGTCGCCATGATTATTTATTTTAAGAAGCGTGATTATCTTGATTGAGCGTATAGTGAATAGAAACGTACAATTAGTATAGTCTCTATTCTTTCAGTGAAACGGTCTCTATTCTCTACTCTATTTGCTTTTGATACAATTGCATATACTTAGTAATATATTTTCCAATCATATCAAATTCTAAATTAACAGTAGTCCCAACTTCGATTTTATGAAAAATAGTATGTTCATAAGTATATGGAATAATAGCTACCGAAAAAGTATCTTCCTTTGGTTCTACGACGGTTAAACTTACCCCATTGATACAAATAGACCCTTTATCTACGAGTAACCATTCAGGTTTTAAATGATACTGGAAAGAAAAATACCAACTTCCTTCTACTGTTTCAACTGCAATACATTTAGCCGTCGTATCTACATGTCCTTGCACAAAATGCCCATCAAAACGAGCAGAAGCTGACATCGCTCTTTCAATATTGACGACATCACCAACTTTGAGCTTGCCTATATTTGTTCGATTGAGTGTTTCTTCAATAGCGGTCACCGTATGTTGCCCTTCCGTTAAAGAAACAACGGTTAGGCAAACCCCATTATGAGACACACTTTGGTCGATTTTAAATTCATTAGAGAGCGGGCAACTAAGGGTATAATGTACATTAGTACCTTCTTTGACAATTTGTTCTACTTTTCCTAAAACTTCGATAATTCCTGTAAACATCTATTTTTTTAATGATTTTGATACTTTGTGTGTGGATATTTAGTGCGTCAGGTAAAAAATGGAGAACAATCCGTTGTCAAAATCATGTTGCGTACCTAGGGCACGATTCGAGTCATTTTTTCTCCTTATTTATTAGTTACCCATATTTAGTCCCTACGGGACTTGGGGACAAATCCCAATTGTGCCCATTTAACTACCGACCTCTAATTAAATTGATAGAACCTTCTAAAAGCGATTCCTGTTCAACAATGCCCGTTACTCTGGATTCAAAGACACGGCAGACATAAAAATAGACACCTTCACTCAAATCTTGTCCACTTAAATTTTTCCCATCCCAATTCAAATTAGGGTCTTCTGTTTCAAAAACTAACCCTCCCCAACGGTTAAACACTTTAAATTCTACTCTATCAATAAAACGAAAAGGAAAAGGTTTAAAAATTTCGTTTGTACCATCACCATTAGGCGTAAAAGTATTGGGTAAACTATAAGAAGGACAATTATCTACACAGACAATATTACTAAAGACGCTTTCATTTCGACTAGAATCAATAGCAGTTACTGCATAGCATCCTGCAATACCTAAATCGGGTTGATGTTCATAAGTAGTTTCGTCTGCAAAATTGATAGTTTCTATTAAAGTAAATTCAGCACCTTCGGTAGGAGCAAAGAAAATATTATATCGTTCAACATCCGATACGTCTTCGCAGACTTCATTCGGATTGGTCCAAGATAAATTATTTACAAAGAGGTTTTCGTCTACTGTTTCCGTTAAATTATCACAAATATTACTTACCGTTAGCGTTGGTGGACAAGGAGGTATATCATCAGCAGGAACGGCACAAACTTCTTGAGAGAAGTTAAGTAGGGGAGAGATAATACCTTCTATACCATAAGTACCAAATGCCAATATTCGATAGCAATAGGTTTCTCCATTGGTTAATCCGCTATCCATAAATGAGTTAGTGATAGACGTACCAACAGAATCAAAAATACCTTGGGGGCTTCGTCTAAATATAGTGTATTCAAAATTATCCCACGGTACCATTTCTTCCCAACTTAAGTTTATGGCTTCATCAGTTGGAGCAGTACTTAAAAATACAGAAGCCGCAGCATTGGTTTCTCCCAAAGGCTGGTTTTCGCCATTGACAAAAAATTCCACGATATAAGTATAAGCATTATCAACCGTATTTAAACCTGTATCTATGAAAGTGGTATCAGTGGCACCTGAATAAGTTGCACTTTCAAAATCAGCGCCCGGAACAGGCTGAAAATCAGTACCATTGAGCCCTTCTGCCCTGAGTAGTCGATAACGATAAGGGCCTTGATTCAAGAGCGTATCTAAGTCCTCCGCAACAGGCCTAGTCCATTCGATAGCAATTGAACCAGTTGCTATATCTGTTGACCGAACATCCACTTTAGTAATCAAGGGTATATCCCTATTTAATTGCACACAAGCCTCTTCAGAAGGTAAACTTTCCACTCGATTAAATGGATTATTAGCAGCAGAGAGTTGGGCAAAATTAGCTAAGATTCGATAGCAATAGGTTCTACCTCGTTCAACATCATTATCCACAAAAGTATATCGACCATCTACTAAATCATTGACTAAGCCAACCGTTATTCTTGTATAGCCTTGTCCATTTAGCCCCGGTCTACAAGTGTCAGGTGGAAATTGGTTACTTCCAATTCTTCTCCAAACAGAAAAACCTTGGAAAAAATCATTTGCTGCATCCTCACAATCATAAGGACTTTCCCAAGTGACGGTAATTTGTTCAGGCAATGCTTCTGCTTGCACATCTTCTGGAGGCGGTCCGACTACTCTTATTAAAACAGTTTCTAGCGTAGATAAGAAAGTTCCAACCCCTGAGCCATCTATAATTTCTTCATCGTCTACTGCTCTTAAAACAACTTGATATTCTTGGTCAGAAATATGTTCGCAGGTGGTATTCCAAATAAGTCTACCACTAAGTGGTTGAGGTTGATTCCCTTGAGCTACGTCTAGCTGTGCGGGACTAATTTCTACCTCAAATGGTCCACCCGTAGCCGTTAAGGCGACTCTTTGAGGGGGCGAATCAGGGTCCGTTACTAAAATATCTAGTTCAAGCGTTTCTCCTGCGATAACGCATACTTCTCGAACAACTTCTATTTCGGGTGGTTGATTTTCACAATTATCTTCAATGAATATTTGCATATCCCGAATCATGGTATCTAGCGGAACTCCTTGCCGATATTCTACAATGATAAAGGCAATATTGTACTCGCCAGATCGCTGTGGTGCTCGCCAAATAAATTCTCCCGTAATAGGATTTAAAGTATGATTATTATCAGGACCAGGATTAATGTCTTGGGGGAAGATATAATTGGGAACAGGAATAGATGTTCCTGTTTCTTCATCAACACCTCTTAAAGGAGTAATTAACTGATAAGCAAGACTATCTCCATCAATGTCAAAAGCACTAGGATTGTGAATAAAAGTCTCTCCTACACACCCAATATCTATGGGTGGTTGAAGTAAGATAGGCGTATTATTGCTGCCTTGAAATTGAGGATTGAGCAGGGTGTATACCGTTTCAAGATGAAATTCTACCATTACAGAATTTGGTGGATTGACATTTAGAATTCCATCATTTCTGTTTGGGTCAGTCATGAATAAACGATAAGTGCCCAAAGCAGGATAGCTATGAAAGCCAACATAAATATTCAATTTGGTATTGTTGGGTAAGATTTCACCAACTGGAATACCACTATTACCAATAACGCCATTGACTCTTATAAACAATTCACAATCACCATCACCCCAGCATAAGGTTAAACTATCCCTATCTGCTTGAGTACTAG
Source organism: uncultured Saprospiraceae bacterium (assembly GCA_964392805.1). Classification (GTDB taxonomy): domain Bacteria; phylum Bacteroidota; class Bacteroidia; order Chitinophagales; family Saprospiraceae; genus JAFMDF01. The sequence continues at coordinate 9,712 of CAYMSC010000003.1, read as the reverse complement.
TCGCTTTAGTATAAGTTGTGATAGTCGCTTTGACCATTAGAGGGTCAATTTGCTCAACGGTTATTTCTCCAGCTCGATTGTGTGTTGCTGCTAAATCTGTTGTAAATAGAAAACATACACCTAAAATTAGGAGTATAGGAAGAAAGGATAAATATGGTCGAGTCATAAAAACGAATTTTGTATAAGAAGCCAAGGATGTCAAAGGTTAAATTATAACATTTTGACAAACTACTGTAAAACTATTAAATCTTATGAGGATAGTGTTTTTTTTTATTAAAAAGTTGGTCGTGCTCCCTACACATAAAATAAAATCGGCTAATTTTTTTAATGAATAAGACAAAAAGGCCGAATAAGACTAAAACGCAGAAAACAAGCGCTTAGTTTTAGAAACTAATTTTGGGAGAATTTTTTTTTTAAAATTGTCGTACAAAATTAGTAATTTTCGGTTTTGAATTAGTAAATATGGTGTATATTAAAGATTTTTAATAAAATTTTTATTTTCCTCGAATGGGTTTTTTTGATAATTTTTTTGGAACAACGACGAAAAGTGAACCACAACCAGAAATAGGTTTTGGAAGATATAGTGATTCTTATAAAACAAAAGCGCAATATAAAGCTTGGGATAAGTCGTTAGATTTATTTGAAAAAAAAGAATATCTAGCTTCCTTTGAATCCTTTTTTACCTACCTCCGAGATATCAAAGAAAATAATGTTAATTTTTCGATTGACAAAGGCATTCTTCATTTTGAACTAATCCAAGGTTCTAAAAAAATAGTAGGCGTAGCAGATAGAAAAAAAGTTAAGGCAGAAGCAAAAATTGCAATTACAGAAGATTTGAATCTAGGATTTATGCGTCGTTTGATGGAAGAGAATTTTAAAATGCGATATAGTTGTTTTGCCCTAGATAACGATAATGATATTACCATCGTATTCGATACTAATATTTTAGACGCTTCCCCTTATAAATTATACTATGCGCTAAAAGAAGTGGCCACTAAGGCAGATAAATTAGATGATTTGCTCATTGATGAGTTTGATGTCTTACACCATACGGATGAATCCTTAATCAGGCATTCTACCTCAGAGACAAAAAAGGTTAAATATCAATTTGTCATACAAGAAATTAAAACTGTTTTAGAGGAAATAGAAAATGGTAAACTAAATACGAATCAATATCCTGGAGGAATAGCTTATTTGTTATTAGATTTAAGTTATAAATTAGATTATCTGACGGTTCCTGAAGGGATGTTGATGGAAACCTTGGAGCGCATACATCGACTTTATTTTACGAAAAATAAAAAGACTAATCTACAAAAAAATGTCTTGCTTCAAAAAGAGTTTCAAAACCTTATAGAACAGCCTAAAGCGGATTTTTTAAAGGGGATGTATCAAGTAAAAACTTCTTTTGGAATTACGAAGCCAGTGACGCATGACAAAGTGGTTAGTTTTATTGACGGAGAACTATATCAGATGGATTGGTACAGGAGTAATGGACATCATAAAGTGACAATGGCTATTCCTGGCTATATTGTAGGCTATTGCTTGTTTAATTATGCCGTCCCTAAACCAGATAGAGACCTCTTTCATTTGTATTATAAAATTATTTATAGCGATTATTTTAAGCAATTAGGTTTTACTGATGGCTTTGTCGATTTGAAAAAACAAACTTTTAAAGCAAAAGAAATTAAGCGAGCAATAAAAGAAATAGTAGCAGAGAATAAGGAAAATTACCCTAAATTGGCACCTAATTTAAGTGGATTATCTTTTGATGGTCAAAGTAAATTTGCACAATCTTATTTGATGATGATTCGGAATTTAGACGTAACAAAAGTTGACTAATTGAGCGTTATAATGACTTTTACACAACCTCAGGTAACAGATAACCGAACAAAGTGAAGGAAATAATAGAATTATACCGAGATATAGTCATTCAAATTGCAACTCCTTACAGCAAGGGGACAGGATTTTATGTAAAGGAATATAATCTGATTGTTACGAATGAACATGTAGTTAGAGGCAACAAGGAAGTGGTTATTGATAGTAGCCAGTTCAAAAGACAATTAGCAAAAGTTCTTTTTGTAGATGTGATGCACGATTTAGCTTTTTTATCTGCACCCAAAGATGCTGGTATTCCTTCAGTTAATTTCGGACAAAAAAAACAAGTTCACGACGGAGATAAAGTCGTGGCAATAGGCCATCCTTTTGGATTGAAATATATTACCACACATGGTTTCATTACCAATGCTCAACATCAACAAAATGATCTCACCTATTTTTTGCATGACGCAGCACTAAATCCAGGGAATAGTGGCGGACCTTTATTAAATAATATAGGAGAAGTAGTAGGAGTGAATACATTTGTAATTCGAGATGGAGAAAATATCGGTTTTTCTTTGCCTGTTAATTATCTAAAAGAAACGATCATAGCTTATCTAAAAGGGGGAGATAAATCAGGGATGAGATGTACGGCTTGTTCTAATATTGTTTTTGAAAAACCTGAATTTCAAAAATACTGCCCTCACTGTGGAGCAAAAATTACTTTACCAAAAGATGAAGAGGATTATGAACCAGTAGGAGTTAGTAAAACCATCGAAGAATTACTGGAACAAATAGGATATGATGTGAAATTATCAAGAAGAGGGCCTAATAACTGGGAAATTCATCAAGGAAGTGCAAAAATTAATATTACTTACTACGAAAAAACTGGCTTGATTATTGGGGATGCTTTTCTATGCAACCTCCCGAAAGAGAACATAGGGCTTCTCTATGAATACCTCCTAAAACAAAATTATTTAATTGAAGGACTGACATTTAGTGTTAATCCAAAAGGACATGACATCATATTATCATTATTGATTTATGATAGTTATCTAAATGTAGATACCTGCACCCAATTATTTAAACATTTATTTGAAAAAGCAGACCATTATGACGATATTCTCGTAGATGAATATGGAGCATTCTGGAAACTGGAAGATTAAGAAGGTATTGTTGTTCACTTTTGTTCTAAAAAAAACAAATATGACAGCCGAGAGTCAAAAATTCTATAAAATGAAAAGCATTAAAATATGATTCTTGTAAATGACGTTTTAGCTTTGGTTTATAGAATTTTGGAAATATTCTGAGACAAGAAACGAGACTAAAGTCACTATTCGTCAAGAATCTTGCAGAATCTCAAGTATATTTCTATTGCTAAGCTCCTCCGAAATTCATATCCTTGTATATCTTTTTGATAGTCCTCAATTAATAATAGGACTTTTCAAATATACCAATTAATTAAAATCATAAAATATTAATGAATACCTATAATTAGTTTCATTATTATTAATATTAGAATTTTCTAACCTCAACCGGAACAAAGTCGTTTTTAATAACTAATATATGAAACAACTTAAGACCTTTTTACTGTTGTGTGCTGTCACTTTCAGCTACGTATCTGTCCAAGCTCAGGACATTCACTTTTCTCAATTCTATATGTCTCCACTAAATTTGAATCCTGCTTTAACAGGAGTGATGAATAGCCAAGTGAGAGTTATCGGAAATTATAGAAATCAATGGGCTAGTGTATTAAAAGCCAATGCTTTTTCTACTTATTCAGCGTCTTACGACCAAAAAATTCCTGTTGGTCGATATGACTACTTTGGAATTGGTGGAACTTTTTTAGGCGATAAAGCGGGACAATTAGACTTTAAGACATTAACCGCTAAATTATCTGCCTCTTATAGTAAACGAATGGGAGGGTATAGAAACAAATCACATTATCTGGTAGTTGGAGCGGAAGCAGGGATTGCTCAGAGAAGTATTGATTTTACTAGAGCACAGTGGGCATCACAGCATGACGGTGAAGGAGGTTTTAATGGTAGCCTTAATTCTGGAGAAGATTTTTCTAATGATAATTTTATCTTTCCAGATTTTTCTGCTGGCCTTTTATGGTTTACTGTTTTTAGCGAAAGAAGTAATTTTTACATAGGAAGTTCTTTCAGTCATTTAAATAGAGCCAATCAATCATTTGACCCTGAGACGGAGTTACCCTTATACAGTAGATTTACGGTACATGCAGGTGGAGAATTTATGGGCGGTGGAAAAATTGGTTTGGTGCCTGGTGTAGTTGCTTTTTTCCAAGGGCCATCCTTTGAGTTAAATGCAGGTACAAGTTTAAAATTCTTGTTAAGTAATGGGCGAAGAGGAGATAATCAATCTTTTCAGTTAGGGCTTTGGACTAGATTAGCAAACAGAGCAAGCCCGTTTGATGCTGATGCTGGCAATTCGACAGAAGTTAGAATCTGGGCAGATGCAGTTATTGTATCAACCAGATTTGATTATAATAATTTTGGGCTTGGATTTAGTTACGATTTGAATGTGTCAGACCTGAGTAGAGCTAGTAATGGAAATGGTGCTTTTGAATTCTCTATTATTTATAATATTGTAGGTGAAGAAAAAAGAGATGTATATTGTCCAAATTTCTAATGAAATATTAAGCCAATACGTAAAATAATATACATAAAAAAGAAATACCCTACTTTTAATCTATAAAAGTAGGGTATTTTTGTATATTTACGGTAGAATGAAGAAATACCCTATATTAACTATCTAGAAATCTTATCCTCATAAGAGTTAAATCATTATAAACAACACAAATAAACACTTTCCCCAAGCATTACTATAAAAAATAATAACTCACGAACTCTTAGGGAGAAAACTATAAAAGACATCTTAAATACTCGTTTAGCCTTCTTGCTAAACATAGTATAGAAGTTTATCTTTTGACACACAAAAAACAAATTTTTCATTATGTTTGGAAGTAAGAAAAACAAAGAAGCAAATACGAATAACGATAATTCTTCAAACCTTAAAAGTCGTTCTTTAAATACCTTGGTAGAAGGAACGACTATAACAGGTGATATAAAAGCGGAGAGTGATATTCGGATTGATGGTAAAATAAATGGCACCTTATCTTGTGAGGCAAAAGTGATAATAGGCCCAACAGGAACAGTAGAAGGAGAAATCACTTGTGTAAACGCAGTAATAGAAGGGCGTTTTGATGGTAATTTAGTCGTCAAAGAGATTTTATCATTAAAAGAGACAGCGATTATCAATGGAGATGCTTCCTACGATAAATTAATTGTACAGCAAGGCGCAGTTATTAATGCAGCCATTAAACGGAACAACCATTCAGGAAATAATGGTGCAACTAAAAACTTGAAAATTTCTGAAGATATTGTCAAAAAAACCAACGGAAAAGTCACCGTCTAAGAAACCTAACCCTAATGTGGCTTTAAAGTATTCTGGGATGGTTTTTCAAATCTTTTTCGCCTTAGCTATTGCCGGTTTTATCGGACAAAAACTAGATGAGCGATTTGCATTGGATAAGCCATATTTAACTGCTTTGCTTATAATTGTGGCATTGCCAGCAATACTTTACGTTGTCCTTAAAGATATTTTATAATTGACTAGTTCTACTTTTTTTAAATCTTTTACCTTGATTTCCCTTGGTACAGCTGTACTTTTGACCGCATTGTGTCAATGGTCTTTATTACAACCTTATTTAATCTTCTCATTTATAAGTTTGGCGCTTTTTATGCTATTAACTTTAGGAATGTTTGTTATGGGGAACATAACGACAAAGAGTAGTAATAAAGGACTATTTACAGCTATGGTAATGGGATTTACGTTCGGTAAAATATTTCTTTCCCTTTTTGTGGTTATTGGCTATCATCAAATTGGGCAGCCTACCTCTAAAATATTTATACTCCCTTTTTTTATTGTTTATCTTATATTTACAATATTTGAGACTTACTTGATGATGCAAATTGGGCAGCATAGTAAGCCTTTAGCTAAATAATGTAAAGCCAAAACTTAGAATCTAAGAGACGACGAAAAAATAAGTTCCGCATTTTTCAAATGGATTTTTTTGTAATGGGTTGAAAACCTATGATAAAAACATTCAATTGAAAAATCAAATGCGGAAGTTATTTTTTCGTTATTACTAAAAGTAAAGAGCATGTTTAAAATTCTATCAATTGGCTACAAGCGACAAATTTTATCTTGTAGGTTGTTAAAAATTTTGACCAGCCAAAAGGAGGCTAAAAATTTTTGCCTACTACAAAACAAAATTTGCTCACTTTCGCTCAATCATGAAAATTTAAACATGCTCTAAGTGCTAGGCTAGGTTGTTTAGAATTATGGAGATATTTTTACTTTATATTTTTTCAATTGCATAGAAACTTGGCTTTATGATTTTAGATTTTCGGAGAATAATATTCCTAATTCTGAAAAGCCTAGTTCTTGGGAATGTTGAGAAAATAAATGCTCATCCTTAAAATTATAACTTTCTGATTTTCAGTGTGTGTTTTAATTTTAATTTGCATTTTAATTTTAATTCATTTCTTGCCTATTTTTAAATTCTAAATTCTAAATTTTAGATTTTACATTTTAAATTAATCCAAACTATGGGACCACTATGGGGTATAGATTTAGGCGGCACAAAAATAGAAGGTGTTGTACTAGAAGATAGAGACTCGCCAAATGTATTGAAGCGTATACGAGTGCCTACTGAGCGAGACTTAGGCTATGACCATATCATTGGTCAAATCGTTAAAGTTATAGAAGTACTATCTATAGAAGTAGGTGTGCGACCTAGAAAAATTGGAATAGGGCATCCGGGTTCTTTAGAACCTTCTACACAGGTCATTAAGAATAGTAATACTATTGTATTAAATGATATGCCATTAAAAGAGGATTTAGAAAAAGCATTGGGCATTTCCGTAGCATTAGCTAACGATGCCAATTGTTTTGCGATTGCAGAGACTCAGATGGGCGCTGTTAGAATGGAGATGCCTCACGCAGAAGTTATTTTTGGTGTTATACTAGGCACAGGAGTTGGTGGAGGTTTAGTGATTAATGGTAAAGTACGGAATGGTAGACAAGGAATAGCGGGAGAGTGGGGGCATAATTTTTTGGACGAATCAGGTGGGAAATGCTATTGTGGGCTTACTGGATGTAATGAGACCATTTTTTCAGGCATAGCCTTAGAAAAATACTATGAGTCAATAACAGGGAAAGTCGTAAAATTACAAGAAATTGTAAACTTACATTTAGCCAATAAAGATGAAGTGGCAACGATGACGGTAAATCGCTTACTACAATTTTTTGGAATAGCGATGTCCAAAGTTATCAATATACTAGATCCCGATGCAATCGTGTTGGGAGGAGGTGTAGGTAATATCGACTTATTATACACAGAAGGCTTGAAAGAAGTAGAAAAAAACATTTTTAATCATCGCTTAGAAACTCCTTTTCTGAAACCAAAATTGGGAGATAGTGCTGGGGTTTTTGGCGCAGCTTTTTTATAAAATTAATAGGCGTTAGGCAATTCTTTATTTCCTAAGCCATTGACTCTTCTGTAAATATCTTTTAGAGAGATTTTACAATCTATTGAGTGTAAATGAATGACTTTGTCTAGACCAAAGGCACTAGAAATTCGCCATAAGTCTTTATCTTCTTTGTACCAAGTTTGGACGGCAAGCTTTTCTAAAGCTAGATATTCTTCAAGTGTATATTTTTTATTCTTTATTTTTTCTACTACACCCATAATTATTTAGTAATGACAAAAAGTACCCAAAAATGCCTACCTTATTTTCTGCTCTCAACAAAAAAGTTCCTAACAAATATATCATTTATTAGGAACTTTTACAAAATTAACAAACGCAACTAATTGCCTACTGCCAATTGTTTATTGCCTACTGCAAACTGATTAGTCTTCATCCAAATCACCTAGCATATTTGCCAGATAATCATGGAAAGTAAATTGAGATTCGATATAATCTTTATTAATTACATTAAATTCCGCCAAGCCATGTAGGACTAACTCCATGTACGTATATACATCTGCTTTAGGCACATCTTCATGCTCTACTAATTTTCTCAAACCAGCCACTTTATCCAAGGATTTTTTATAGGCGGTATCTTTTTCATCATTTAATAGGTTGACACCATTGCCTCCCGAAAACCAAGCTCTGATAGTGCCATATGGGTCTTTCTCCCGACCTCTTTTAAGTTTTTCAGGATTGGGAAATAATTCTAAGAACTCTTTTTTAATGGCTGCACCAATTAAGTGCATTGCCACACTATACGGCCCTTCTTGTTCGCCTTCATAAACGAGTTCTACTTTTCCAGTAATAGCAGGTACAATCCCCCAGAAATCAGTGATTCTAGCCGTCGTTTTCTTTTCTTTATTAATCAACATTCGTCGTTCTGCGGCGGAAAGTAAGTTTTCGTAAGCCGAAATACTTAAACGAGCCGAAACACCACTTTTTTCATCAATAAACTCACTATCTCTAGCTTCAAAAGAAATCCGCTCTAATAAAATTTTTAGCAATTCAGGGACTCGAATGGGTTGTTGACCAGCAGTGATAGCAGCCTCCTGTTCTGTAATACTCCTAGCAATCGCAATTTCTTTGGGGTAGTGGGTTAAGATTTGACTTTCAATTCTATCTTTTAGCGGCGTGATGATACTTCCTCTATTGGTATAATCTTCAGGGTTTGCCGTAAAGACAAATTGGATGTCAAGCGGTAACCGCAATTTGAAACCTCTAATTTGCATATCTCCTTCTTGCAAGATATTAAAAAGGGAAACTTGGATTCTTGCCTGTAAATCAGGTAACTCATTAATGACAAAAATACAACGGTGAGACCGAGGAATTAAACCAAAATGAATGACTCTTTCATCAGAATATGGCAATTTTAATGTAGCTGCTTTGATGGGGTCTACATCTCCAACTAAATCTGCAATACTAACATCTGGTGTAGCTAATTTTTCAACATATCGCTCCGCTCTATGAATCCATGCAATTGGCGTATTATCCCCATGTTTAGCGACCAAATCCCTTGCTATTCTAGAAATAGGATTTAGTGGGTCGTCATTCAATTCACTCCCTTCGATGATTGGCATATACTCGTCCAATAACTGAACCATTAATCTCGCCAAACGGGTTTTTGCTTGCCCTCTAAGACCAAGCAATAGTACATTGTGCCTAGACAATATAGCTCGTTCCAAATCAGGAATAACTGTATCATCAAAACCAATGATACCATTAAATACTTTCTCTTTTTTACTAATTTTTTTAATCAGGTTCTCTCGTAATTCCTCTTTAATAGAGCGAGAGGTGTATCCTGATGCTTTTAATTCTCCAAGTGTTTTTGGCTGCCCCATGTATTTATTGTGATTACGAGTTGGTAATTATCTTTTTTTAAAACTAAAAATGGATAATTAGCAACGGAATTAATTGAAGTGCTAATTTAACGACAAAGCTGGTCTTTTATTAATCTTCGTCTAATAATTTGAAAGATAAAGCTATTAAAACAGTTAGAAGTATATAAAGTTTAGGAATTTTATTGATGCAACAAAAAAAATAGATTGTCCGATGCCTACGGCTATTTTTTACTTTTTATAGAAGCACTATAATAATTCAGATTCTTTCTATTTTTGTGGGCATACCGACTCCCTTTAGTAATAACGAAAAAATAACTTCCGCATTTGATTTTTCAATTGAATGTTTTTATCATAGGTTTTCAACCCATTACAAAGCAGCCCATCCTCTTCGAGGTTCACCCGTACGGGTTCCTATTTGAAAAATGCGGAACTTATTTTTTCGTCGTCTCTTAGTTATCTATAATCACCAGACTAAAAAAAAAATATGGCAAAGCTTTTTAA
>CAYMSC010000002.1:35385-44578 GCA_964392805.1 uncultured Saprospiraceae bacterium | reverse complement strand
TAATAAGGGTAATGAGGTTAATAAGGTAATAAGGGTAATGAGGTAATAAGGGTAATGGGGGCAAATAACTTCATTGTTTTGCTATCTTTAGAGCGTCAGGTAAAAAAGGGAGAAAAAATCTTTTGTCCTTAAATTACTCGTTGTATGTTTTTTCTATATACAACGGATTTTTTATTTTAAAAAGGCATATTTACAGTTATTCTTGTTCCTCTATCTGGGGAGGAATTGATAAATAAGCGACCGTTAATAAATTTTACTCTTTCCTGCATAAAGGATAAACCCATTCCTGAGCCATCTTCTTTTAAAGAGGTACCCAAAAATTGCTCCTCGGTATTAAAGCCAATGCCGTCATCATCAATCACAATACTCAATAATTCTTCACTGTGCGACAGGGTGACAAGAATGTAATTAGCTTGTGCATACTTAATCGCATTATTAATTGCCTCTTGGGTAATTCGATATAAGTTTGTTTCGGTACTGGAATCAAAACGTGCTTGAAATTCAGTTCGATTGTTAAATAAAATATTTTTGTCCGTTCTTTTGTTCAAACCTTCCACCAATTTTGCTAGACCTGTTCCGATACCGTAATCACTTAATTCTGGTGGAGTCAAATTAAAAGTAGCAACTCGGACGCTTTTGATTAAGTCTCCTGCTAAAACTTTTACATCGGCTAATTTAGCAGCTGCTTTTTCTGCTTTTTCAAGGTTGATAGATTCTAAATTAAATTTAAGAGCGGTGAGCATTTGCCCTATGCCATCGTGCATATCTTTGGCTATTCTTTTACGTTCTTCCTCTTGCGCTTCTACTACTTGTACCGACCTTAATTTTTGTTGGGTGATTTCTAGTTCAAATCGTTCTTTATTCAGTCGCTCAATTTCCAACTGTGCCTCTTTTCTTAGCGTTAAATCATTACAAAGCAACAAAATATCTTGTTGGACTCCTTCTTGATTAACGGGTAGAATACTTAGTTCTAACCAAATTTCTTTCCCTTGTTTATTGGTTAATTTCACTTCTTCTGTCCAAATAGTTGAACGGGGAACACTAATTAATTCTGTTAAATATTGTTGTTGCCCTTCATTATCGCTGACTAATTCTGTGAAAAAACTATTGGGAGTAATTCGACTAATGCCTAATAATTTTTGGAATTTTTCACTTAGATGAATAATTTCTCCTTGATTCGTTAAACTGGCAAATAAGGCGGCACTATCCATCGCAAAATTCATTGTCTGCAATTCTCGTAAGGACTTTTCTTTTTCTACAAATAAGGTTTTATTTTCTGATGCAACTGCTTGGGCTTGTTGCTCTGATAAACTTAATGCTCGAACTATTTTTTTTACCCGTCTTGCCGCTGGTCGAAAAATGAAAAATATTTCTAAAATCAAAATACCAACCAACAATGCTAAAAGTAAAAACTCGGTTACCCTTAATTGTCGGACCCTATTTTTTGCCTCAAATTCATATTGAAATACCAATCGGTCCATCCCTTCTAAGAAATCTTTTTCATTGCTTAGCACTTTGGTGATTAAGGTATGCTTATTTTGTTCGAACAAAGTATCTGACTGAAGCAATTGTTGTATGTCTGTTTGGAGTCCTTGGTAATAAGGTTGAATGTGCTGAAATAGTTTTTGGACGGTGGAGCTATTTTTTCCCGATAATTCTAAACTATCATTTCCATTTTGTAAGCCTTCATGAGCAATTGTCCACTGTAGTAAGGTCGTTTTTAGATTATTTTGGAGAACAGTAGATTGCGGAAGTTCTGCTAATAATAAAATTTCTTTAGTCAATTTCTGACTTAACATTCGTTGTCTACCTGCTATATTAATCACCTTTGCATCGCCTAGCTGATTTTGTAGAAAATATTGAATTAATAATTGACTTCCAATAGCAGATAAGGCAATGAAGGTCAACGCCATTAGATATAAGCGGCTTAGTCTGTTAAAAGTTTCATCCTCTACAGAGGTGATTATTGATTGATTTTGTTTTGCCATAAATCGTTTTCCAAACTCAGAATATGCACAATAGGCGATGTATCAAAAGGCTACTTGTTGGTGTGAGGCTTCAGCCTCGTTCCTTTATAAACCCGCTTCGGAGGCTGGAGCTAAGGCTGCCAGACCTGTCCCGCCGAAGGGGAACTTTAGTCGGGAGGCAGCTTAATATTTAACACGAGGCTAGCGCCTCGTGCTAAGCAAGCCTTACATTTTATATACCACCTCACAATTATACGGATTGTTTAGTTAAAACGGTTTGACTAATCTTTTTAAATGGGGAATATAAATTGACCACAGCCCCAACGACAATAATAGCGGGACTTTTTATTGCTTGTTTTTTGACTTCTTTTACAATGGTGTCAACTGTTCCTGTGACACAACGTTCTTTAGGGGTACTTCCATTTTCAATCACCATAACTGGTGTTTTTCCTTTTCCAGCTTGTTTTAATAGAGCGGTTATCTCCGCTAATTTTCTTAAACCCATCAGAATGACTAGGGTAGCGGTAGACTGTGCGGCGATTGCAATATCTTTTGATAATTTTCCTTTTCTGGTCGTCGCCGTTAGTACCCAAAAACTTTCATTGATACCACGTCTAGTCAATGGTACTTTTTGTAATTCAGGTGCAGCAATACAACTGGAAATACCAGGAATAACGTCTACTGCTATTCCGTTAGCTTCTGCATAAACCATTTCTTCGTGTCCACGTCCAAAAACAAAAGGGTCACCGCCTTTTAAACGAACTACATGGCCTCTAGCTTTAGCCATTTGGACGATCAATTCATTAATCGCTGTTTGACTATGACTGTGTTCGCCTGCTCGCTTTCCTACATAGATTTTAGTAGCCGTTTCTGGTGCTTTTGCTAATAAATCTGGATTAACCAAGGCATCATATAAAACAACATCCGCGCTTTGAAGGGCACGTAACCCTCTGACTGTAATTAAGTCAATTGCTCCCGGTCCTGCACCGACTATGCTTATTTTTTGTTCTTTTGTTATGGACATCGTTTTGATTTTTGTTTTGACGCTGAGGGACGCTGTTTGAAATTATGATTTATTATGTTTTCAGCTTTAACATATTCAACGTATAAAAAGTAAAACATAAAAAAATCATAATAGTCAGCGTCCCTCAGCGTCAAAAAAATAGCATTTCAAATTACTCCGCAAACCCCACATAAACAAACCCATCCTCAATTTTCACTGGATAAACGGCAATAGCAGGTAAATTCCCATTCAAATTCTCGCCAGATTCTAAAGAGAATGTTTTTTTATGCAATGGACAAGCTACCTTAGCGATACCTTGTTCATCACCAATCATACCTCTTGATAAAATCATTTCCATTTTATGAGGACATAGATTTTGACAAGCATACCATTTTCCTTTTCTATCATAAGAAAAAATAGCTATCTGTTTGTCTTTATATTTAATACAAGCCCCTCCATTTTTTGGAAAAGCACTGACGGCAGCTGCCTTAAACCAATGTTTTACATCAACTATTTCTACCGTTTTATATTGAGAAAGAATCGCTTCCATACTGACGAAATTTAAGTTAAAATGAATCAACAAATAATTAATAATAAATCAACTAAATCACTTCCAAGGTGCTGGCATTTTCTGGTCCCGCATCGGAACAAACGTCATTTGGTCATCTGTTTCATCCGAATTGATAAAATGTTTAAATCGACTTTGCAAAGCAGGATTGTCCACGACTTCTTTCCATTCACACGCATAGGTATCCACTAATTTTTGCATGTCTTTCTCTAAATCGGCTACGATGCCTAAGCTATCTTCAATAATGACCTGTTTTAAGTAGTCCATACCCCCTTCTAATTTTTCCAACCAAGCAGCAGTTCTTGTCAAGGGTTGAGCAGTTTTGATATAAAACATTAAGAAGCGGTCTAGATATTTAAGACAGGTTTCATTATCAATATTTTCGCCTAATAATTGGGCATGTTTTGGATTGGCACCCCCATTTCCACAGATATATAAATTCCAGCCAGATTCTGTGGCAATTACCCCAAAATCTTTGCACCTTGCCTCTGCACATTCTCTAATACAGCCCGATACACCACCTTTAAATTTATGAGGCGAACGAATGCCTTTATAGCGATTTTCTAATTCAATGGCAAAACTCACACTTTCATCCATTCCGTAGCGACACCAAGTAGACCCAACACAACTTTTTACGGTTCTAAGAGCTTTACCATAAGCATGACCACTTTCAAAACCAGCGTCGATTAATTCCTTCCATATGTCAGGTAATTGATTGAGTTGGGCACCAAACATATCAATTCTTTGACCACCTGTAATTTTGGTGTATAGGTCATATTTTTTAGCAATACTCCCCATTGCTATGAGTTTGTCAGGTGTAATTTCACCACCAGGCACTCTTGGAACAATGGAGTAAGAACCATTCCGTTGGATGTTTGCGAGAAAACGGTCATTGGTATCTTGGATAGTTTCTTGTTTGACGGCAGTTTCATTATAAACAGTGGCAAAAACAGAGGCTAAAGCAGGTTTACAAACTTCACAACCATCTCCATGTCCGATGGTGTCCAAGGCGGCATCATAGGACGCAATATTTTTTATTTTTACAAGGTCAAAGAGTTCTCTTCGAGAATAAGGGAAGTGTTCACATATAGTTTCTTTGACCGTTTTTCCCATTGATTTTAAGGTTTCAACGAGTAAATCTTTCACCATTGGTTTACATCCTCCACAACCCGTTCCAGCCTTAGTGCATTTAGCTATCGCTTTCACATTTTCACAACCTTCATCGGTGACCGTTTTGCAAATAGTCCCTTTGGTGACCGACTCACATGCACATATCATAGCCGTATCTGGTAAGTCCATAACACTACCAAAAGCAGCCCCTTCGGCCCCTCTTGCACCCAAGATTAAATCTTCTGGATTTTCGGGAATTTTCATTCCATTTTGGCAAATCTGCAAGAGCATATTATAATCTTCTGCATCTCCAATTAGAATACCCCCAAGGAGTTGTTTGCCATCTTCGGAAATATTGATTCGCTTATAAACGCCAGTTAATTTATCTTCAAATATGATGGACCGACACAAAGATTTTTCTCCTAAAGCATCTCCAAAACTGGCTACATCGACCCCAATTAATTTTAATTTAGTGGACATATCCACTTCCTGACTCATTTGCTTAGTTTCGCCGAAAATTTGAGCAACAGCTACTTCCGCCATTTCATAGCCCGGTGCAACCAAACCGTAAATTTTTTCTTTATATAATGCAGCTTCTCCAATTACAAATATCTGTGGGTCAGAACTTTGCATTAATTCATTAACTACAATACCCCCTCTTGCACCGACTTCTAAACCACAGCTTTTAGCCAACTCATCCCTTGGTCGGATACCTGCGGAGATGACTAGCATTTCTACATCTAAATTACTTCCATCAGCAAATTCCATATGGGTCATGCTGCCGTTTCCTCCAATCAGTTTCGTATTTTTTTGCGTGTGTATTTTTATATCTAATTTTTCAATCGTCTCTTTTAAAACCTGTCCACCATTTTCATCTAACTGTCTAGGCATTAACCATTGAGCAAATTCTACTACATGCGTTTCCAAGCCCATATCCATTACTGCTTTGGCTGCTTCCAAACCTAATAAACCACCACCCAAAACGGCTGCTTTACCATTACCTTCCACAGCTATCTTCTTCCCATAAGCCAGCATTTGGTCTAAATCATCAATAGTCCGATAAACAAATACTCCTTTTTTATCCACTCCTTCAATTGGTGGAACGAATGGATAAGATCCTGTAGCAATGACTAAATAATCATAAGGAAAGGCTTGCCCTCTATGAGTCACTACTTTTTTGGTCGTTCTATTGATGGCGGATATTAAGGTATTCGTTTTTAACTCAATTCCATTTTCTATATACCATTCTTTAGAAGCAAGTTGAAGATTTTCTTCAGATTGGTCGGTGAAATATTCACTTAGATGAACTCGGTCATAGGCAGGTCGAGGTTCTTCGCCGAATACCGTGATATTATAATTGCTAGAATCTGCTTTAGTTATAAACTTTTCACAAAACTTATAACTAACCATTCCATTTCCTATTACGATAATTTTTGTAGTCATACTTATTTCTTTTTTACAAAGGTAATTAAAAATAAGTATAAATACTTAATTAATTACGTATTACTAAGTATTTTTTTAAAATATATTTATATGGAGTGGATTAATATAAGTATCTACAATGATTTCTTGCCACGTTTACGCAAGATTAAATTTGTTTCTCTACCGTACACTTTTTGAAAACGCTGCCTAAGGTGGCTAAAACAAGGGGTTTGGGGTGAACAAATCTTGATTTTTCGATAAAAAATCAAGATTTGTTCACCCCAAAAGCCCTTTTATTCGCACGAAGCGTAGCGAAGTGCGTGATTCAGTAAAAAGTGTACGGTAATGAAAAATTTGTAATAGAACTAAATTATAGTTGTTAATAGTTGTTAAACAATAACGATTTTCTGCCAAAAGACTAAATGCAGCGACAATATTCAAAAATTGTATATAACTTGTGATTATGAAAAATATCCTTTGCTTATTCTTGACTTTTGTTGTTTGTCCATACTTCTGTTTTGCACAAAGCAATACTTCTGACGAATTTAGTTATGAAGTACATGTAGTAGATCCACCATTTGCTATTTCTAAAACTACGGTAGAATCAGCAAATACTTTACTGGATATTAATAAATATTATAAACCCGATTGGGTAAAAGCTTATGAATCAGTTGAGATTTCGGCAACAGAGCAAGGTGAAATCAAAAGAGTATATGGTAAAAGTGGTCAGCTTACAGATGAGCAAAAAGCATTATTAAACAAGGCAGATGCAAATACCGCTATTAAGGTAAAGATAGTTTACTTACCAGAAAATAATTTGAAGCAAAATGATTTAAAAGAGCATAAGTTTTCATTTAAAATCTTACCAGAAACAGAAGCTACCTTCATTGGAAGTAATCAAGAATTAAAACAATATTTGAAGCAAAATGCTGTTGATAAAATTCCAGCAGGAACTTTAAGACAATATGCTTTGGCTGCGGTAAAATTCACAATTGACGAAGCAGGAAAAATTACGAATTCTTCTATATTTGAAAGTACTAAAGACGAAAAAATAGATGCCATCTTATTGGAAACCATTGCAAATATGCCTAATTGGAAGCCAGCTGAATTTGCGAGTGGGCTGAAAGTTAAACAAGAATTTGTATTTACGGTTGGAGACATGCGAAGTTGTGTCGTTAATCTTTTGAACATTCGTTAGCCAGAAAGAACTACTCTTACATCATCAATCATAAATCTATCTAATTTTGCGGGTGGCAGATTAATTTTGATTTTGAATTTATGGTAGACCTTGCCCGTTTTATTTATTAAGTCCTATTTTTGCATTTTTTATAAAAAGGATTTGATTATTCAGTGTAACAGCCGATAGTGATTGGGAGTAAAGGCTAGCAAAAGATAAATGACAAACTGGTTTATAATTAGACATTCTATTTATGCTATTTTTTGATTCTACGCTGAAAAATCCACTCCAATAGAACTCAGTAAATGACTTTTGAAGATTTGAATATCAATAAACCCCTACTTAATGCTTTAGCTGATATGGGGTATGTTCACCCGACCCCTATTCAACGAGATGCTTTCTCTGTGATTATGTCGGGAAGAGATGTAGTAGGGGTTGCACAGACGGGAACAGGGAAAACCTTTGCTTTTTTATTACCGATTATTCGACTGCACAAGTTTACCAAAGATAAAGCACCTCGAACTTTGATAGTCGTGCCGACAAGGGAATTGGTGGTACAGATGGTGGGAGAAATTGAAAAATTGACCACTTACATCAATATCAGAGTGGGTGGTGTCTATGGTGGTACAAATATGAATACCCAAAAAATAATCGTTTTGGAAGGCTTAGATATTTTGGTAGCTACTCCTGGTCGATTATTGGATTTAGCCTATACGGGGGCTTTAAAATTGCGGTCGATTAAAAAATTAGTGATTGATGAGGTCGACGAAATGTTGAATTTAGGATTTCGACCACAACTGAAAAATATATTAGATGTCTTACCCAAAAAACGGCAAAACTTATTGTTTTCTGCTACGCTTTCAGAGGAAGTAGCGGAGTTGGTGGCTGATTTTTTTGACTCGCCTGCTAAAATTGAGGTAGCACCACATGGTACGCCACTGGAAAAAATTATTCAATCGGGTTATGCCGTTCCTAATTTTTATACGAAAGTTAATTTATTAAAACATCTATTAAAAACAGATGATACGCTTATCAAAGTCTTGGTATTCATAGATACTAAAAAGAAAGCAGACCGTTTGTTTGAATTAGTAGAGCCAGCCTTTAAAGATAAAATTGGGGTTATTCATTCTAATAAATCACAAAATTATCGATTAAAAACGGTCGAGCATTTTCATAATGGCGATTATCGGGCGTTGATTTCCACAGATATAATGGCACGTGGGTTAGATATTTCTGATGTTTCTCATGTTATTAATTTTGATACACCAGAAGTTCCAACAAATTATATCCACCGCATTGGTCGAACAGGTCGAGCAGATAAAGCTGGACATTCGATTACTTTTACGACCGAAGCAGAAGCCCCTAATCAAGCTGAGATTGAGGCTTTGATGAATAGGGAAATTCCAATGTTACCTTTACCAGCATCCATTGACATTTCAACGGAACTTATTCCCGAAGAAAGGATTGAACCTGCTCAGAAAAATTACCTTCCTAGTCCTGATATGAGTCAATCTAAAGGGGCTTTTCATGAGAAAAAATTGAAAAATACGAAGGTAAATCGAGCGAATGAAAAGCGAATGGCTCGGAGAAGAGAAAAACAAAAGGCTCGTAGAAAAAAGCGGAAATAGGAATTTTTGCTTTTGAGCGGTCTTTTGCGCAAGAATTTCCGCTTGACGACAATTAAATTACGGTTTCTTAAAACTGGCATCAAGTTGGTCTTGTTTATTAGAAAATTATTCTTTTTAAAATTGACTTTTCTTTCCTAAAATTATGACTTTAAAACAGATTATTGGAATTCCCTTATTATTAATTTTTGTGGTAGTATTGGCTAATCGCTTGGTGGATAACATGTCAGGGGTTGGAGGTACGCCCATGGTAGTTTTAGCGGTACTTGTGATTTTAATTATTTTGATGTTGGCTTTTAAACAATTGAAGGATTGAGGTGA
>CAYMSC010000002.1:0-35285 GCA_964392805.1 uncultured Saprospiraceae bacterium | reverse complement strand
AGGTGATGAGGTAATTATGTTGCTTCCATGAAATTTAGCCTAAAATCACAATCCGAAACCCACCATCAATTTTAAAAATATAATCTTATCTTTGGTGTAGAAATCACCGAAACTAAGGAAGCTTCCTTAGTCCAAAAGCTCGCCAAAATGTTTAAAAACTTTAAAGTCAATGTAGCTATTCGTCAAATCTCTTTGGTGTTGGTCATGCTTGCTTTTTTTTATTGCCTATACTACACCAACTTTTATGTGACCACCTTTATCTTATTGATTAGTGCGGTAAGTCTCTTTTGGAGTACCGTGAATTATATGGACAAAACCAATGCAGATTTTACCGCCTTTTTAATGGGGATTCAATACGAAGATTTTTCTGCGACTTATTCTGGTTACCACAAAGGTGCTTCTTTTGGAAAATTATATGAGGCATTTAATCTAATTACGACCAAATTTCGCAATATTAAGGCAGAGAAAGTGGCGAATCATCAATATTTACAAACTATCATAGAGCAAGTTAGTACAGGTTTACTTTGTATTAACGAAGAAAAGGAGGTGGTTTTATTGAATAAAGCTTTAAAGGAATTATTGAGAAAACCTTATTTAAAAGACTTTGCAGCGGTAAAAAAGCTATTTCCCGAGTTATACAAATTAATCAACCGATTAGAGAGTGGGCAAAACGAGTTGATAAAAATGA
Source organism: uncultured Saprospiraceae bacterium (assembly GCA_964392805.1). Taxonomy (GTDB): domain Bacteria; phylum Bacteroidota; class Bacteroidia; order Chitinophagales; family Saprospiraceae; genus JAFMDF01. The sequence continues at coordinate 34,597 of CAYMSC010000002.1, read as the reverse complement.
GTGTCCAGAATAAATTATTGGAATTATCAGTTAGTGTTTCCGATTTTAAACTAAGAGAAGCGCCTTATAAATTGATTTCCTTCCAAAATATTCAGAAAGAATTGGAGGAAAAGGAATTAGATGCTTGGCAGAAATTAATTCGAATTTTGACCCATGAAATAATGAATTCTGTTACGCCTATTACTTCTTTAGCCTCTTCTATTAATGGTTTGCTAGAAGATGAAAATAGAGTCCTTAAAGAAGACGAGATGGAAGATATTAGAGATGGAATTTATGCGATTCAGAAAAGGGGAGAAGGACTATTACACTTCACGGAAACCTACCGAAGTTTAACCAAGATACCGCCTCCTAAATTCCAATTGGTGGAAGCCCGACCGCTTTTAGAACGAATACATATTCTCTTCAAACCCGTTTTGAAAAAATATGGAGTAGAACTTTCCCTAAAATTCCCTTCAAAAATGGTGGTTTTTATTGCAGATGTGGAATTAATAGAACAAGTGATTATTAATTTATTAAAAAATGGAATTGAAGCAGCTAGGGAAGTAGATAATCCAAAGATTGAAATTCGAGCGATTAAAACTAATGAAGGTACTACCATTATTGAAGTAGAGGACAATGGCAATGGTATAAAAGAAGCTATTTTGGATAATATATTTATTCCCTTTTTTACCACCAAAAAAGAAGGGAGTGGGATAGGCTTGAGTTTGTCTCGGCAAATAATGAGGTTACACAAAGGCAATATAGCTGTAAATTCTGTTCTAGGAAAAGGTACGGTTTTTACTTTGAGTTTGTAAATAATTGATTATCTGTCATTTATAATTACAATATTCAACCTTTGACAATCCCAATACATTCGGCCAACCTGACTGCTGACTGCTCTAGTATGACCACAAATTATGAATTGTGAACCGTCTACTACCTACCGATAGCCGTTAATGTTTTTATAAAAAGTTGATAACTAGTGGTTTAGGCTGTATATTGGAGCTGTTGAGAAAATAATACTGTTTAGAAAATTATAGGAATGACCTTAATAAAGGCAAATTACGGAAAAAATCTCTTTGCAAAATTAATGATGTGCTTGCTACTGATGAGCAATTTAACACTTCATGCTTGTGCCTCTCCGAAGCAAGTAGTGGCTATAAATCAGGATTCGATTATTCCTGCTAAAAAAACATACCAAGGCTATCGACTGCAATTGACAAATATTAAAGTAACTAAGTCTAAGGGGAAACAACGGAAAATAAGTTGTACCCTCATTAATACTGGTCGAGAAAAATTACGCTTGCCTAATAATCAGAACGATGGACTAAATGTGATTATTCAATATGATAAAACCTTGTATAATAGCGGATTAGAGGGGTATGAAAACTCCTTGGAACGGGCATTGCTAAAAAAGAAATTTACCTTAGATGCAGGTAAGATAACGAGTAATTTTGAATTGAAATTTAATGTATCTGAGGAACAATTAGCCGCTAATGGGGAAAAAGAAAAAAAAGCGATAAAAGATGCGGATAAAAAAGGAACGCCATCAACCGAACCCGTTTATGATTTTTCCTTATGCGCAGACTTAAAATTGGACACGGTATTTGTTATCAATAGATCTCAGAAAACAGTAGAATTAGCCTTTAAAATCACTAATTATGGAGAAGGACCAGCTGCGATGTTCGGTGAAACAGAATCTACGGAGGACAATGTAGCTATTCGTGTTTATGCTTCTGGTACGGCTAATCTATCGAGAGGCGATTTAGTTTTAGGAGGAGCTTTTATTGAGGATGGATTAGCTGACAAGAATGGTGTGCTGATGCCCAAAGAAAGCTTTTCGGGGTCTTTTAAAGTGGAATCTCGGAAAAAGACCCGATATATGCCTTATTTTATTTTAGCGCTTGATGTCTATCAGTCACTTTGGGAATGTGATGAACGGAATAATGTTTATCCTTTATTGGATGAGAGATAATTATATTGTTAAGGTTATTTTAAAAATTTTCTATAATTGGTCTTGGTTAAAACTTTTTTATCCAAAATGCTTTTTTAATAGAAACTTAAATTTCTATTATAGCATTATTACTTACGGTAGATATTACCAATTTTTTAGCCAACAAACTAAACTAATTATCATGAAAATTTCTAACCATAAAAAATGGAGTTGGATAACTTTTTTTGCTATTTTTTGTATAAGCAATTTAGCGTTTTCTTGTAACCCTACTAAACAATTAACGGAAAAGAAAATGAATAATGAACCTGCTGTCAATGAACAAGGTGATACTTTGAAAAAAGTAGTTAAAACACCTAATGAATGGAAAGAAATTCTTAATCCAGTCGAATATAATGTGCTTAGAGAGCAGGGAACGGAGCGTTCTTTTACAGGAGAATATTGGGATAATAAAGAAAAAGGCACTTATAATTGTAGAGGCTGTCAATTGCCACTTTTTAGTTCTGATACTAAATTCAAATCTGGCACAGGTTGGCCAAGTTTTTATACGCCTGTCGATAAAGCCCACATCGAAGAACATGTAGATATTAGCTACGGAATGCGTAGGGTAGAGGTGGTTTGTGCAAGATGTGGTGGACACCAAGGTCATGTTTTTCCTGACGGTCCAGAGCCTACGGGTTTGAGATATTGTATAAACTCCGTTTCTTTGAGCTTTGAAAAAGAAGAATAAGAGCTTGTTAAGCTCTAAGTTAGTCATTGGTTCATTGGTCATTTGTGCATAACTTGCGACTGACAATGACCAATGGACCAATGACTAATCAATCAATCAACTAATTTATGCGCATCATAGGCGGAGAATTTAAAGGGAGAAAATTTTTCCCTCCAGCTAAAAATTGGCCGACTAGGCCGACAACAGATTTTGCAAAAGAAGGACTATTTAATGTGATTAATAACAGCTTTTATTTTGATGAAATAAAGGTATTAGACCTATTTGGTGGCACAGGAAATCACAGTTATGAATTTATTTCCAGAGGTTGCGAAGATGTGACTTATGTAGATAAATTTGGCGGTTGCGTTTCTTTTGTCAAAAAAACAGCAGCAACATTAAAAATAGAAGATAAAATAAATATTATTCGGGCAGATGTTTTTAAATTTATAGACCGAGCTTCTGAAAAATACGACTACATTTTTGCAGGCCCTCCTTATCCCTTACCCACCTTGCCAACTATTCCCGATAAGATTTTTGAAAAAGATTTGCTAAAAGCAGAAGGCTGGTTTGTCTTGGAACATAACCCTAATCATGATTTTAAAGATCATCCAAGGTTTAATAATATGCGGACTTATGGGAAGACTTATTTTAGTATTTTTAAGTAAGGGAACAAATAAAATATATCCTACCCATTTTACTCGTTCTTTTTCCTTTAGACTTCGTTAAAAAATTTAAACAGACAGTAGTATAGGCGCTTACGTAAATTTTAAAACCAATTCCGACACAAATCGGAATCGATAATTTGAAATGTCGATATTTTTCAAATTTCAACCTCAACCTCAATTCCCGCCGAAGGTGGTTGAAAATTGAAAATTTAATTCTAATTAGTTGCTATAACCATTTTTTTGATATAGAACTTCAAACTGCCGACTGTTTACTGCCGACTGCACTACTCCTGTAAAAGCGTCCCTTCCCCTTCATTTAAACTCAAAACTTCTGATTCTTTTGCCCCTTTCTCTAAAGAAAAGACAAATTCGTATCCACGAAGGGAAGTTGTCAATTTTAAATTTTTGGAGGTTAAGTTGACTATTTTGTATTTGATTTGTAAATCATTGATAATAGTCTGGATAATTTCTCCTTCCATTATTTCATATGGGCTATCTATTCCACCTCGGATGGGTAGGTTCGTAGACATTTTTCCATCTGAAGTAAAGTCAAAATACGTACCTTTAAGCGATTCGGTTATTTTGCCATTTCTTTGACCTTCCACTAAATCCCAATGACCAATAAGTAGATTTTGTTGGTCTGCGACTGCATCCCCTCCACAAGCTGTTAAACATAAAAATAATGTTCCTAGCAATAATGAATAAACACGCATATATTTCTTTCGTTTTTTTACAAAAATAAGCTATTAAGCTGTAAAAGGTTGATTTGTTGATTAATTATTAGTTGATTGATTGGAACCGTGAACCGATAACTAATTCACTGCTGCCGTTTGTATTTCCATCACTGTTATTTCTGGCAAAATCCCAACTCTACCGGGATAACCTAAATAGCCGAATCCGCGATTGACATATAAAAATTGCTGCCCTTTTTGGTACAAGCCAGCCCATTGTTTATAAACATATTTAATCGGACTCCATTTAATGATACCTTCAATTTCAATTCCAAATTGAGCGCCATGTGTATGACCAGAAAAGGTGATATCTATTGCTGGATAATCTGGCCTTATTTGCGCATCCCAATGAGAAGGGTCGTGTGAAAGTAATAATTTTAAACTAGCTGCTTCGCTTCCGTTATACGCTTTGTCTAACCGACCATATTTTGTAAAACGAGGACTACCCGAATAATTTTCTACCCCAATCACAGCAATTTGTTCTCCATTGATAGTTAATAAACGATTTTCATTCATCAACAATTGCCAACCCATCTGTTTTTGTGTCGAAATTAGCCGATTTAGGTTAGAAAGTTTTGCTTCTCTGGAAGGCCAGCGCACATAATCTCCATAATCGTGATTGCCTAGCACAGAAAAAACACCAAACTTAGCTTTTATTTTATTAAAAACAGTGGTATAAGGCTCAATTTCTGTTGCTACGGAATTGACTAAATCGCCTGTGAAAAAAACTAAATCTGCTTTTGCTTGATTGATTAACTCGATTCCCTTTTTTAGTGGCTCACTATCCGTAAAACTACCAGAATGAATATCTGAAATTTGCACAATTTTTAGCCCATTTAAGCCCTTTGGCAACCCTTTTATCGAGACTTTTATTTGGTGTACCTTATACCGATGCCGATTTCTCAGAATACCATAAATCATTAAAAATAACGGGATTCCACTTAGTAAGATGCTAATTTGAGCAAAAAGGACAGAATAGTCATTGGAAAAATCAAAATTTGGAATAAAATAAGCAATTCCTCCTATCAATAATGCCAATAGGGAGAAGATTAAGGTAAAACATATTACTAAGAATTTGGCAAAATAAATGAGGTAGAAAATAGACCTTACTATTTTAAAACGACTTAGGTTACCCTTTTGGTTTGAACTAAATAGGTGATAAGCCAACCAGCCTACCAATGCAACAAATACCGTCCAATACCCAATGGTCAAGCCTTTTATTGTTGTTGTTGAAAAATCACTAATGGCTAATTGAAATGGCTGGAATGCCACTAAATCTAATATGAAAATTAGTAAACAAAATACTACAAAACGCATTAATTAATTGATGTTTTTTAGAAATATGGACAAGCTTATCCATTCGGTTTACAGTTGGATTTTTTTAAGTTAAAGCGCAAATATGAAACCATTTTTTATACCACAGATAATTAAAGGGACACATATAAAAGCTTAACGGGCCTCCTATCCCACACTATCTAAATCAGCGGTACTTTAATTATCCGTGGGAAACAATAAATCCTACCTAATCACTTCCGTTTCGCCTTAAAAATCCCATTAGGCTGATTGAGTATAATCTCTTTTGCTTGACCATTTTTCATAATAAAATCAAAAGTAAATCCATTCAATGATTTAGGCTTGAAGGAAGTATCTTTGAAAGGAATTAACTCCAAACTTGGTTGACCTGCGGGAGACATCACTAACTTTTTTCCTTCTAGTCTGACTTTTATTAACAAACCATCTGAATCGTAATCACCCGTTAGTTTTTTTAAGAAATTGAGATCACTCAACTGGTCAGGTGCTTGCTTGACAAAGTTAATAGCATCAACAGCAGGTTCAATAGGAATGTTCAAACTAATGATACTACCATCCATATCCATTTGGAAATGTACGGGTATTTCTAAGTCCAATTGTTCATCCTTGGCTTTAAAAACATCATAGTGCCAATGGGTTAATGGCAATTCAAAGGAATTGTATTGTAAGCTTAGTTGCTTGTTTTTGTGGGTGATTTTTGCCATTCCATAACCTTCGTCTTCAAATGTTCCTGCATAATCCGCTAATTGATGACTTGGTTGGGTATTGGCGACTCTATTTTCTTCGGGTTCTTTTTCTTCTTCTGTTTCCTCTTTCGCCGATTTATCACCCATAATGAGCGTAAACCAATCCACTTCCTCTTTCTCTAGTAAAATATCAGTAGCGTAATTAGCTAAAAGATCTGGAACAGGGTTACCATTTAAATTAGTTAATAAAACCATTCCTATATTTTCTTCTGGTAACAAATAAACTAAAGCAGAGAAGCCATCAATATTGCCTCCATGTTGTACAACAAGCGTTCCGTCATAATCGTAAATAAACCAACCTAAGCCATAGGAAGGATTATGAAATTGAGGAAAGTTTGTCACGCTAAAATTTTCAATTACCTTATGCGGGCTGTGCATTTTTTTCAAATTTTTAGAACTAACCACTCGTTTGTCCCCAACTTTTCCATCATTCAAATGCAGTTTCACCCATTTTAGCATATCATTGACCGTAGAATTAATAGACCCTGCTGGACCAATTGCGTCAATATTTCTAAATGGAATGCCTTCTACAACATCGTCATTTTTCCCATGTGGCAATGCATAATCCTTGGCGGATTGCATTTTATCGACCGAAAAATTAGAATCATTCATACCCAATTCCCTAAAAATGCGATTGCCAATGAAGCTTTCCCAAGTCCGTTCGCTCAGTCTTTCTGTGACAACACCTGCCGTCATAAACATCAAATTCTGATATTGAAATTTGGTTCTAAAAGGCGCACTTGGTTCAAGGTATTTTATCTTATTCAATAATTGGCTTCTGGAGAGGGGAGACCCGTACCAAAGAAAATCATGTCTAGGCAATCCAGACCGATGGCAAACTAAATCTACGGAAGTCATCTCTTTAGTAGCAAAATCGTTGTACATTTCAAATTCTGGAATATAGCTACGGACGGGTTCGTCCCAATCAAGTAAACCTTCATCTTCCATCAAAGATAATCCCATCGTTGTAAATGCCTTGGAAGACGACCCAATGGCAAATTGAGTATTTGCCGTTACTTTGGTTTTGGTAGTTACCTCTTTAAAACCAAAGCCTTCTGCTAGAATGACTTCTCCATCTTTAATGATACCAAAACCCAAACCTGGTACTTGGGATTTGATAAGCGCAGAATCCGCCAATTGCTTTATTTTATCTATGGCAGCAGCTAATTTGGCCTGGTCGGCTTTACTTTCCCTTTTTACATCAAGTACCAAGGTTGCTCCACCCTGCATGAAATCGCCGATGATAGATTGATTATCTGTTTGTATTGCCCCTTTAAAGGAAACGTTGCCCGGAACTTCGGGTAATACGAAGGAAATATTTTTTCCATTGACTACTAAGTCTGCCAACTTCATATCCACAATTCGCTGGGTAGGAATGTCCAAATCACCTGTCCATTGCTTTCCATCTTTTTGGAAATCCAAAATAATAGGCAAGTTCATGCCAGGGACTTTTATTGCCCCATTCCATTTTCCTTCCAAATTAATATTTTGGGCAGATAGATTGAAAGCAAATAATAGATTAACAAAAAAAAGAAAATGCTTTTTCAAAGAGATAATTTTCATGACAATGGATTTTAAAGGAAAACAAAAAATAAATTATTTAACTGATGTTACGCAAAGTAAAATTAATCAGCGCCAAAGGTGCGCCATATCATAGCATTGGTTGTAAACCCAATGTAATACAAAAAAGCGCCAAAGGTGCGACAAATAATGGTAATAGTATGATGTTTCTATGTCGCTCCTTCAGAGCTAGCGTTTCTACAGCATTCATTTTCCATAGGGCTTTTGCCCCATGTTAATATATGTCGCACCTTTGGTGCTTGTGCATAACATCAGTTATTTAAATAGGTTGGGAAGTAATAATGATAGTTTCCCAACGGATTAAATTCCCAACGGATTAGTTGAGTTAATAAAGTAGCTAAGGCTAAATGCCTAGATTATTATTTGTAAAATTCCTAACTAAAAATAGAATCTTGCCAAAGATGATGAAAAAAAGAAATTAGAGGGAATAATTTCGACGAAAAGTATAAATCCGCTTATTAGAAAGGAAGAAAACCTGTCCAAAAACTAAAAATACTGTTGATGAGGGAGCAGGTAAAAATAATCTACCCGATTAAATTGTTAAAATAATAATGTGAATTAGATAGGATTCTACACTGAAATCTCTTCGATATTTACACAGATTAAGACGGTTTCCTTACTAAACGTGCGCTAGGTCGAGTACTTTTATAGCATCTGACCTAGAGCAAATCTAATACAGTAACCGTTTTATCTGTGTATTTTTTAAAAGAAAATCAGTGTCCAATCTTATCTAGTTGGGTAGATTATTTTTTACCACTTCCCTAATGATAGTTTTTGGACGGGTGAGTAAGTTATTATTTAAAAGCGAATGCTAATAATAAACAATTTTTTGTAATCCATTTTAGATTAAAATAAAAATCCGTTGGGAATTTTGTGCCCAACGGATTTTGATAATACTAAAGTTAATTTTCTTACTCTTTGATTATCAATGCTTCACAAAAGAAACCTGCTGGGTTCCCAATTCATTAAGCAAAGTCAACTGAAATAATCCCGTTGGCAGATTGCTTGTAGAAATAGTTGCTGTTTGATTAGACAAATCAATTTGACCACTAGCTATTAATTTTCCTTGGACATCATGTATCGTGTAGTCCGAAATTCTCCAATCTTGATTTTGAACTGCTAAGGTAAGTCTATCTCTTACTGGATTTGGAAAAACTTTAAAGCTAGCAGCTGCTTCAACTGCTGTTGTAGAGACGGTTGTCGCTAATTTAAACACCTTAGTTCCTCTTCCACCTAAGGTTAAATCAAACGCCATTGTACCTCCAGTTAAGTCTGTGTTAATGGAAGGCTCGTCGGATAATTCATCTAGTAAGAACCAATCACCTGCTGCTAGATTACTATTATCAATGGATAATTCAATGTTTCGGATAACTGATGTGCCTGTATTATGTAGGACAAGCATGGTCTCGCCTTCATACTGACGTAAAAAAGCAAACACTTTATCCTCATCGGTTGGAACTGGCACATAATTTCCAATTTGCAGGGCTTTTTCGTTATTCCTTAAATGAATTAATTTTTTATAGGTAGTTAGCAAGGAACTTGGGTCACCTTGTTCTCTTTCTACATTAAATCTTGGAAAACCTCCATGAACGGCCCGCCAAGGCGTTCCTGTTGTAAAACCTGAATGTAAGCTGCCGTTCCACTGCATAGGACGACGGATGTCTTCGTCTGGTTTTACGCCTGACATACCAATCTCTTCTCCATAGTATAAATAAGGAATACCCGGCAAAGTCAAATAAATAGAAGCGGCTAATTTGACCTTATTCTCGTCATTGCCAAAACTATTCATGATACGATTTTGGTCATGGTTGGCTAAGAAAGTACCATATTGTAAATGCGGATAAATATTATACATTTTTTGCATCTGTTGATACAAATTTTCTGCTTTTCCTTCATTGGCAGAATACATGATGTTGCCTGCTAAATCAAATTCAAAACAATAGTCAATTCGGTCATTTCGGACATAATTGATAATGGTTTCTGTATTCGTCCAAGCTTCTCCTACAGAAAACGCATCAGGATTGGCTGCTTTTACTCTCGATGTGAATTCATTCCAAAACATAAAAGTGCTTTGAGTGTCTTCTAACTTTTGGCCTTCTTCAATCATGAATTTTACGGCATCTAATCGGAATCCGTCAATACCTACTTCTTCTAACCAAAAATCTGCCGCATCAAAAATAGCTTCTTTTACTTTTGGTTCTTCCAAATTTAAGTCAGGCATCCCATCCCAAAATAACCCATAGAAATAATTGTTATTTCTTTGGTGCCAAACTTGTTGTCCCCAAGGACCATTATAACCGGGGTCATTATTGGACCAACGATAATAATCTCTAAATTCGGCATTGGGACCAGTTAAGGCATTTTGAAACCATTCACTTTGACTCGAATTGTGATTAATCACCCAATCAATAATAACTTTGATACCTCTTTTGTGCGCTTCGTCTAGGAATTCTTTAAAATCATCCATCCCACCATATAATTCTTTCACCGACCGATAATCAATAACATCATACCCATGATAACTACCAGATTCGTGAATAGGCATTAACCAAATCCCGGTGATACCTAAATCATCGGTTGTGTTTGGGTCGCCATCATTTAGATAGTCTAGTTTTTCGGTTAATCCTTTAAAATCTCCGATGCCGTCACCGTCACTATCTTTAAAACTACGAACAAAAATTTCATAAAAAACGGTTTCATTCCACCAAGGGATATTGGTTGTGTTTCGCTCCAACACATTGACATATTCTTCTATGACCATTGTGCTGGTCTTTTCTCCCTGCGAGACTCGCAATCGTACACTATATTGGCCCGGAGTATCGTATTGTACTACTGGATTTCTTTCGGTGGACGTATTGGGCGTTCCTCCTTCAAATACCCATTCCCAACTATCTACTTGACCTGAAGAAAGGTCATTATAATTAATCACACCTTGTTCATAAAATTCTCTTAAACTACCATTAAAATCCGCCACTAAATCAGCATCAGGAGGCGTATCGTTGTTATACCAATGGAACAATACTTCGCCATTATCGCCTACAGTGTGCATGCGGTCGTTTCCAACGCCTGGAAATTCTTCTCGACCATCCCATTGGCCATTTAATCGAAATTTATAACCATGACTATCTCCTGTATTAAAACCTCCAATCGTTAATTCATAGATTCCATCTCCATCATTATCTTGAAATCTCCCTGACCCATTCCAACCATTAAAAGAACCAGCAACTTCTACCCATTCACTATTTCTATCAAATTTTCCCAATTCAATTTGATAACTCATATCTACTTGGAAGGTAATATTTACTTGAGCAGAAATAAGACTATAAAATGATAAAAAAAATATAAAAAAAATTGTTAATTTTAAATTTTTAAGTGTCATCTTTGTTGTGTTTTTGATTATGGTGATATAATTATTCAAACCAAATAATATTATGATAGGTAGAAATTAGCAACAACTAATGTTGAAAAACTGTTTTGGAATGAATTTTAAGGTATGAAGAACTAAAGGCTGAGGTGGCATAATTTGATTACAAAGAAACTAAAAAATATAGAATAAAATGCGAATTTACCAACAAACTTTTGTCCTAATTATTACTCTTCTACTAAACAATTTTAGTTTTGCACAAGTTTCCTTCTCTGATGTGTCTAGTACAGCGGGAACAAAGGAAAACGGAGGTAATAATATTGGCATTTCTTTTTGTGATTATAATCAAGATAACCTAGAAGATTTATACGTAGCCTGTCGAACTGGACCTAATCACTTCTACAAAAATTTAGGTGATGGTATTTTTATGGAGATAGGGGAGGAGATAGGTTTAGATTTTCGTGGAAATTCTCGTATGGCAATTTGGGGAGACTTGAATAATGATGGTTTCGAGGAAGTGTATGTAGGTAATATGAATGAAGCCGATGTGCTTTATTTTAATAATGGAGATGGCACTTTTACTGATATTACCTTGGAGGCAGGCATCACAAATGACAGTCGAGTATTTTCTGCAAATATGGTGGATGTCAATAGAGATGGTTGGTTAGATATTTATATTTCCAATTCTCAAAGTGATAATGTTTTATATTTAAACGATGGTGCAGAAAACCCTTCTTTTTCTGATTATACGACTGCGGCGGGATTAAAAGATACTAGACATTGTATGGGGGCTGTCTTTTTTGATATGGATAACGATGGGGACGAAGATTTATATGTTACCCATGATGCGAATATTCCCAATACTTTATATGAGAATGACGGAACTGGTCATTTTCAGGAAATAGCAGTTGCGGCTGGAGTAGATTACAGAGGAAATGGTATGGGGGTAGATGCAGGAGATTTAAATAATGATGGTTTTTTAGATTTGTATGTGACCAACTTATATAGTAACGTGCTTTACATAAATAATGGAGATAATACTTTTACTGATTTCACGGATATTTCTGATGTTGGAGATATAGGAATGGGCTGGGGAGCTAGTATTTTTGACTTTAATAACGACGGTTTAAATGATATTTATATTGGGAATGATTCCTATTTTTATCCCATTCCAAATTTACTGTATCAAAACAGAGGTAATTATAAATTTGCCATCTTAGACCCCGGAGCAGAGGTGTCGAGTATGCAAGGAACCTACGGGGTAGCGACGGCTGATTTGAATAATGATGGGGTACAAGATTTGGCGTTGGCAAATATCAGTAGTAGAGATAATGCTCAGATTTTCAAAAATGAATTGGATGCAGGTTATTGGATTGGTTTTGATTTAGAAGGTGTAGAAAGCAATTTTTCGGCAATTGGTGCTAGAATAGAAATCATTGATAACAAAGGAGATTTACATGTAGACCAAGTTACCGCAGGAAATGGTTATGCAGGACAAAATACTAAAAGATTGCATTTTGGTTTTGCCAATGTTTCGGTAATTAAATCGGTTAAAATTAGTTGGCCAAATGGTTTGGTTCAGGAAATGGATGGCTTGCCTCTTGGCACTTATTATTCCATCAAAGAGGGTGGGGAGCCAGAAATTTTATCTTTTGGGACAACGACTTCCACGGCTGATAATTTCTTGGAAAATATAGCCGTTTCAGTTTACCCAAACCCAACTAGCCGATTTTTACGAGTCGATTTACCTACAGAATTAGGGGCGAATACTACTGTTCGTTTAGTGAATACTATGGGGCAAGTGGTTTATCAGCAAGCAGCGGTTGCAACAGAAAAATTAGAAATTGATTTAGCGGGAATAACAGGGAAATTAGAATTGATTTTGGAAGGAGAAGGAGGGGTTGTTACTCGGAAGATCATGGTATTTTAGTATGTAACCAATGCACCAACGAATTCATTCGTCACTCTGTATATAAATAAGCGACGAATGAATTCGTCGATACAGTATAGCCCAAAAAATACGATAAACAATTTAAACTAAACTAAAAAATCCGTTGAAGTTAGTACCTCAACGGATTTTTTAGTTTAACGATGGTAGGGTGGCGAATAATAATCTTATTTTATAATTTCTTGTTCGTCATCGTTATCTTTCCCTCCAAGCATTGCAATAATTACGGAAAAAATATTGGTTGTATATAAACCAAAAGTCTGCGCCGCAATTCTTCTAGAAGATAAATTAGACCATACATAATTTCTAATTTTTTCTTTTAGGTCGTCTGATAAGTTTTCATTTTGCCAGCTCATGGTGTAACAATTTATAGAGCTCTTTTGCCCTTGTTTTCTCGCCAATATAGGCTATTGTGTTTTTTAGACGAGATGTATGGATAAAGTCACTTTTATTTAATATTATTTTTTTATAAATTTATTATGTTTTAATAAAATATGTTCCTTAATAACTACTCGAACCCCTTAAATTAAACTAATTTGCTTCCTAACTGATTTTCAAAAGAATACAAGCTTTTGACTTGGACTTTTGTCTAAAATGACAAAGATGAATCGAACGGATTATTTTTATTCGATTGATTGTCAGTTGCTTATATTTAAAATTCGTAAGTTCTCAATAAGGATAGCTGGTAGAACGGACTTTAGTCTGTCCCGTTCAAAAGTCTTTAGACTTTATCACTTTACCTAACGAATCAAGCCTAAAGGCTTGAGAACCCGACAGACTAAAGTTCTACCGGATTGTCTATTGAGAACTTACCAAAATTCATCATTCAATCATTCAAAATGGATGTTAATTATCAAAATATATGGTAAAACACCGTCATTTTATTATTCATAAACCTTATAATTACCTCAGCCAATTCAAATTGATTACCAATAGAAAAGTCAAATTATTAGGGGAATTATATAATTTTCCACTAAATACAATGGCGGTTGGTCGCTTAGATAAAACGACGGAAGGACTATTATTTTTAACGACCGATGGCAAAACGAGTGCAAGGGTTAACAGTCAAAAAGTAGAAAAAGAATATTATGCCCAAGTAGATGGGCTCATTGACGAAATAGCCCTTGAAAAAATGCAAAAAGGGGTAGAAATTGGTTTACGAGGCATTAAATACCTAACTAAACCTTGCAAAGCTGAAAAATTAGAAACACCTCCTAATTTTCCCCCAAGGATTGTTAAAATTAGAGATGACAGGCATGGTCCCACAAGCTGGGTATCTATTACCTTAACCGAAGGAAAATTCAAACAAGTTAGAAAAATGACCGCAGCTGTTGGCTATCCAACTTTACGCCTTTTTCGAGTCAGAATAGATAAGATTTGGTTAGGGGATATGGTTGCAGGAGCAGTTAGAGAAGTAACCGATTTCGGAATAAAATAAATAGAGTTGTGTGACAAAATAGAGGCAGTTTAAAACTAATCGGCTATTCTTAAATTATCCAATTTTCTAAAATCAAAGTAACCTATTACCATTCAAAATTGGCGAACCTATTATTCTAAAACCCTTTTAAAATTTAAAAATATCAACATATACAAAACGAATTATCATTTGCTTTCTGGTTTTATTATACTATGTTTATTTATAGCTTGTCAACAACCCCAAACTCAAGTAGAACCACCCCGAGAAGAACCTGAAGCGAGCTATAATCCAGAAGCTAAACTAAAAGCCCTAAATATTACCTTGCCTTCTCCACCACAACCAGTAGCGAATTATGTAAATGGAGTAAGAACGGGCAATCTTATTTTTTTGGCGGGCAAAGGTCCTAAAAGAGCAGATGGTACGGAGTTACACGGAAAACTAGGTCAAGATGTCTCTATTGAAGAGGGGTATGCAGGGGCTAGACTAACAGCCATTAACCAATTGGCGGTTTTAAAAACGATGCTAGGCGATTTAAGGAAAGTAAAACGAATTGTAAAAGTATTAGGCATGGTTAACTCCGACCCTAATTTTGTGGAGCAACCTAAGGTAATTAATGGATTTTCGGATTTAATGGTAGAAGTTTTTGGCGATAGGGGTAGACATGCAAGAGCTGCTGTTGGTATGGCATCTTTACCGAGAGGACAAGCGGTGGAAATTGAACTAGTGGTAGAAATCTATGAGTAAAATAGGGAATTTCTGCTGGTACCTTTTTATTTGACCCTAGTCGTAGCAAACAATCGCCTTATACTAAATCGACCACTACCATTCACATATACTAGCATTAATCCTCCGATAATAGCTAAATTTTTCATGAAAATTATAGCCTCTATCCGTTGATTTTCTGGTGGGTCATTCCAAAAAGAGTGGGCAATAAAAGTAACGGGAATCCAATAAAATAAGATGAGAATAGACCCTAAACCCGGCCTATAGCCTAACAAGAGCAACAGTCCTCCAAGAATTAAGCACATAATAGAACTAACTAATAAAAAATCTTGATTCCAAGTAACGCCATAGCTCGTCATGATAGCTTTGGATTCTTGATAATAGAACATGGTATCATAAGCTTCATACAGGAAAATGATGGAAATTAAGATTCTGCCGATTAAGTCTATAACGTCTTTCATGTTTATGATTTAGGGGGCAAAGCTACAAAAACGAATGCTAATGTTTGTAGATTAAATATTGTTTTATAAAAGACATTTTTATTTTAAAAAAAAACAGAACGATTGTTTTCATTCATTTCTATTTTTGAAGATATATTTTTGGGTATAAATTTTAGATATATATACAACAAATTGGTTGATTTTTGAACCAATCCATGGAAATTTTATTAAATTTTTTATAATTTAGATCAAACAAAAAAAGAACCATTTTATTCCCTAAAAACCGATGAAAAAATAAATTATTCTGTGGTAAATCCATCTTTTATATCTATGCAAAATTTTCTTCCTACTTATAAAACTTGGTTAAGTTGTTTCCTATTTTTAGGTTTGAATATCCTTTCAACTCATGCTCAATTATTGCCTAGGCAACCTCATCTAGTAGACCTCATTGACGATGCAGTACCGAAATATGAAGAAAGGGAAAATAAGCAGCAAAATATTTTTGAGCCTACTAGAGAAATGGATGACGTACTTCGCTATGCAAGGTCTAGAGTAGACCCATTTAAAAGAAATCTTCGGACGGACCAATTTTTAAATCGTTACTTGCCTTATTCTGAAACCCGTTTAATGAAAAATGGGGATATGTATTACCTAGATTTTTATTATAAAAAATATTTAAAAACTTTAATAGAAGCACTCGCAATTGCTAATCCTTATCAGCTAAAATTTGCTACTTCTCGAAAAGATTTTTTTAAGTCGACTACCTTTGAAACTCGCAAAGAAAAACGAAGATATTGGCGAAAATTTGATGCGAAACGCAATGAGCTAATTGTGAATTTTTTTGAATTTAGACAACATATTATCCCTGCCGTTTCTACAGAAGTGGCGATGATTTTACAGGAAGAACATTTTGCAGAATTGACGGCTTCTATGAATGAACTAGAAAATCTTGATGGTTCGCCCTTGGAAGTTACCATTTTTTCTAACCGCTTCTTAGATGTACCTAATAAGGAAAATGCGGTTATCGCTGGTCTTTCTATTATTTCAAAGTGTGAAGATATTTTTACCTCAGGAAGCCCCGCAGTCAGAAATGCTTACCCCGGCCTTAGAGGTACGAATAAAGGTTTGACAGTGCATCTTAAATTATTTGAAGATGGTATTACTTTGTCTCACGAACTAGGTCACCTTTATTACCTTTATTATAAATGGGAAGAATATGTGAACTACATTCAGGAAAAAGGGAAGGACTATGAACCAGGTGGACATGGACCCGACGACCCCAGTGGATTAGCTGCTCATATGACAGAAAATGGAAAGATGCCGTTTTAGGAGTTGCCATGAATATCGTTAAGATAAATAGGTAATTATTTATAGGTGATATATTTTATTGTTCATCGTTTGGCGAACATATTGATGGATTCAATCCCGATTATTTCAGTCGGGACAAAATTCAAAATTGGCAATGGCATTGACTTGAGCATTTACTTTTTTTATATTTCTTATTTCCTACAAAAAATACTAGCTTTAGGTTTTGATTTCAAATAAAACCTATCAGAACATGAATAAGCACTGTTGTCTTTTTTTGATGTTACTTTTTTGTTTTAACATCAATGCACAAAATCAACCACCTTTTACTCCTGCCAATCAACGAATGCAAGCTTTTGAACAACGCAAAGCATTGAAAGCGGCATCGATTGTCAATACCATTCCTTTTGAAAATGTTGGACCGACTGTTTTTAGTGGAAGAGTCGTGGACGTAGATGTTTCTCCAACAGACCCTAGTCATTTTTATGTAGCTTATGCTTCTGGAGGCTTGTGGAAAACAACGAATAACGGTGCTTCCTTTATCCCTCTTTTTGATAAAGAAGCGGTGCTAACTATTGGAGATATTGCAGTAGATTGGGAACGGAATACTATTTGGGTAGGAACAGGAGAGAATAACTCTAGTCGGTCTTCTTATGCAGGCTTAGGTATGTATAAAAGTATGGACGGAGGAGCAACTTGGGAGCATAAAGGATTAGTAGAGAGTCACCATATTGGTAGAATTATTCAACATCCGACGGACCCTAATACATTGTGGGTTGCTGCTTTGGGGCATTTATATTCCCCGAACCAAGAACGTGGTGTTTATAAAACTACGGATGGAGGAAATACCTGGCAACATACTTTATTTGTGAATGATAATGCAGGAGGAGTAGATTTATTAGTTGATCCTAATGATGCAAACACCTTATATACGGCAATTTGGCATCGAGAAAGAAGGGCTTGGAATTTTGTCGAATCGGGTGTAGGAACAGGTATTTATAAAAGTATAGATGGAGGAAGTAATTGGACCAAAATGACGACTAAAAATAGTGGTTTTCCCGATGGAGAAGGAGCAGGTAGAATAGGGTTAGCAATTCATGAAAATGATGGACAGACAAGAGTTTATGCGATTTTAGATAATTATTTTAGAGAGGAAAAAAAGGATAAGGAAAAAGAGGAGGATATATTGGTGAAGGCAGATTTTAAGGATATGACAAAAGCAGATTTTTTAGCTTTAGATAAATCAAAAGTCGCTAAGTTTTTAAAAGAGAATCGTTTTCCTAAAAAATATAGTGTAGACAAAGTTCGAGGGATGGTGAAGTCGGGAAAAATTATGCCTGCAGCCCTAAAAGAATATTTGGAAGATGCCAATTCTCTACTATTTGAAACACCGGTCATTGGAGCAGAAGTTTATAAGACAGATGATGGAGGGAAATCTTGGAAAAGGACACATCAAGAAGCATTAGAAGCCGTACATTTCACCTATGGTTATTATTTTGGGCAAGTGAGAGTCGCACCGACAGATGCTGAAAAGATTTATATTTTAGGTTTTCAAGTCCTACGCTCAGATGATGCTGGAGCTAATTTTAAGACCATCAATGGGGACAACGTTCATGCTGACCACCATGCACTTTACGTGAACCCTAATCGAAGTGGTCATTTAATTTTGGGAAATGATGGTGGTATTAATATTAGTTATGATGATGGCGAACATTGGATAAAGTGTAATACCCCTCCTGTTGGTCAATTTTACTCCGTGGCAGTAGATATGGCAGAACCTTACAACATTTATGGTGGGCTACAAGATAATGGAGTTTGGATGGGACCAAGCACTTATAAAGAAAATACTCGATGGCATTCTAGCGGTCAATATCCCTACAAAGCTATTATGGGCGGCGACGGGATGCAAGTAGCCGTAGACACAAGAGATAATGCAACTGTTTATACAGGATTTCAATTTGGCAATTACTTTCGACTAAATACAAAAACGAAAGATAGAAAATACATTACTCCAAAACATGAATTAGGCGACCGACCATTGAGATGGAATTGGCAATCACCGATTCAAATTTCTACCCACAATCAAGATATTATCTACTTTGGTTCTAATAAATTGCATCGTTCTATGAATAAAGGCGATGAATTTATGGAAATTTCAGGAGACCTGACTACTGGTGGTAAAAAGGGAGATGTGGCTTTTTCTACGCTCACTTCTATCCATGAGTCTCCCTTAAAATTTGGACTAATTTATGTTGGAACGGATGATGGATTAATTCACGTCACTAAAAACGGTGGCTACGAGTGGGAACAAATTACCAATGGTCTCCCAAAAGATTTATGGGTGACTAGAGTATGGGCTTCGGCACATGATGAAGGAACTGTTTATGCTACATTAAATGGGTATCGCTACGATGATTTTGGGGCTTACGCATATGTTTCTAAAGACTATGGGACAACTTGGCAATCTATCAATGCCAATTTACCAGCTGAACCAATCAATACGATTAAAGAGGATGCTAAAAATGAAAATATCTTATATGTTGGTACCGATAATGGCCTATATATTTCTTTAGACAAAGGACAATCTTATATGTTGATGGATAAAGATTTACCTGCAGTTGCAGTACATGATATAGTCGTACACCCAACTACCAATGACTTAGTGATAGGGACACATGGACGGTCGATTTACAAAACAAATGCAGGACATATTCAAGCTTTATCAACTAGTACATTAGTAGAGGATTTAGTTGTTTTTGATATGCCCAAAGTAAAACGCAGTAATCGATGGGGAACTCGTCGAAATAGATGGTCTGAATTCAATGAACCTTCCATTCAAATTCCCTTTTATGCAAAAAAAGCAGGAGGGGTAACTATCCATATTCAAACGGAAAAAGGCAATACTTTAAAGTCTATATCGACAGATGCAGTAAAGGGGTTAAATTATATTGACTATGATTTGACCTTACCAGAAAAAGGCGCTAAAATTTTGGAGTCGGCTATGAATGAAAATTTGGAAAAGAAAGCTGCCAAAAAAGTGCTAAAAGCAGCCAAAGGAAATCGTGCTTTTTATTTGGAAAAAGGAACTTATAAAGTGGAGGTAGTGAAAAGTGGAATTAAAGAGACGATAGATTTAGTGGTAGAATGATTTAGTGTTTATAATTTATAGATGGGTAATTGGTGTCAGTTACCCAACAACTCAATGCTAATCTAAAATTTTTATTGGGGCAACGAAAAAAATCAGTGGATTTTGGTCTACAAAACGTGGATAGTAAAAAATGCCAAAGCTGTCATGAACGTCCCAATGACCGACATCCTGTTCACCGCTTTATGGAACCTCGTTTCGGAGAAGTGAGAGCAGCATTTCATCCAGAACTTTGTGAAAGTTGCCATATGGAGCATAATGGAAGTCGAATCGTCTTAGATGATTTGGCGTATTGTCAAGGTTGTCATGAAGATACGGATTTAAAACATGACCCTTTAGATGTGCCACATTCCACCTTAATTCAAAATAATCAATGGAGTACTTGATTTATTATTCTATTTCCTTATTTAGTAACGGCAAAACAATAACTTGAACATCTAGGACGGCTTCTTTTGCTCCTATTTTCACTTTAAAATCGGTCATAGTATCAACAATACTCCCTCTTTTAAAGAAAAACTAGAACCAAAATAAGCTCGTCCAGATGACCAACTTATTATTTCGTCGTTACTAAGCTTTGAAAATAAAGCGTTTTTTAATCACCATATTAAAAAGCGTTTTTTTTATGCCTGCTAATATAATATTTTTTAATATTTCCCGAATGGATTCTTTTTTATTTGGCACTTAATTGAAGTGAATGCAAAATAAGTATTAATACTTAATTTTTACGTAAAAAAATTAGGTATTTTGAAACATGTCCCTTACCTTTGTATTGTAAATACGTAAAAAAACGTAAAAAACGATTATGACCTTTTAATAATTAATATAACCAAAAACAACAGGTCTATGAAAAATTCTTTACCAACAAAATTTTTAGCCGCACTACTTTTTTTAGTAGTAATGAACAGTGAAATGTTTGCACAATTCACTTTAACAGCAGAAGTCCGACCACGTTCGGAATTTCGTAACGGGTTTAAAACGCCGACATCAGACGACAAAGATGCAGCGTTTTTTACAGAGCAACGTAGTCGATTATATATGGACTACAAAGATGAAAAGTACAAATTCCGTCTCTCTTTGCAAGATGTGCGTTTATGGGGAGAGGTACCTCAAATTTTCAAACAGGAAGATGGAAATACTTTCATTAGTGAAGCATGGGGACAATATTTTGTTACGGACAAATTTTCCGTAAAGGCAGGTCGCCAAATTATCTCCTATGACAATCAACGTTTTTTAGGTGGCTTGGAATGGTCACAACAGGGTAGAAGGCATGATGCTTTATTATTCATGTATGAAGACAAAGAAGCAAAATCTAAATTTCATGCTGGATTTGCCTTTAATTCTGACGATGATGTAGCTGAACCTGCTTTATTACAATCAGTAGGTGCCAATTTTTACTCAGTAGGTGGCAATTATAAAGCCTTACAATATGCTTGGTTTAACAAGGAATTTGACAAAGGAAAAATATCGCTTTTAGCTTTAAATGCGGTTACTCAAAATCCTGATACTACCAATTCTAGTAAGCAGACTTTTGGTGTTATTGGTAATGTTCCAGTTGGAAAAATGACCCTTGGTGGTGATTTTTACTATCAAACTGGTAAAATTGGACAAAACAATGTGAATGCCTTTTTAGCAGGTTTATATGCTACGTTCAAAACTAAAGTAACGCCATTTACGGTTGGAGTGGAATATATTTCTGGAAAAGATGATGATGATACTTCATCTGATATAACAAATTTCTCCCCTGATTATGGTACGAACCATGCACATAACGGTTTTATGGATTATTTCTTCGTTGGACCAGCTAATGGGAATGTTGGGGTAATGGATATTTACTTAAAAACGAAGTTCAAATTGAAGAAAGGCGCTTTAATTGTTCATGCTCATGAATTTATGACTGGATCTACCCAATTAGATTCGGAAAACAGAGAATTGAGTAAATCAATGGGGCTAGAATTGGATTTTGTTTATGCAGTGAAATTAGCACCATCAGTGACTTGGAATGTTGGCTATTCTCAACTTTTTGGAACAGATACATTGATTGATATTCGTCCAGGTAATCAAAAATTGAATAGCTGGGGTTGGATGATGATTACTTTTAAGCCTACTTTATTGAAGACTAAAAAAGAGTAGGAATGAGAAGTCAGATGTCAGAACATCCGTACGGATTATCAGATGTCAGACTTAACAATTTTATCACATCTGACTTCTGACAATCTCGATAGAAAATCGGGATGGTCTGACTTCTGACCTCTTAAAATAGAATCTAGATTTCATCAATCGAAAAATAAATTATCATGAATAAACTAACTTTAGTTTACCTAGGACTTTTTTGCTGGCTATTAACTGCCTGTGGAGGAAGTACCCCAACTGCCGAAAAAGCAGCAGCAACAGCTCCAACAGCATCAGCCAATGAATCAACTTTAGCTATAGAGAAACCACAATTAACATTCGGTTTTATTAAGTTGACAGATATGGCGCCTTTAGCAATTGCTAAAGAATTAGGCTACTTTGAAGATGAAGGATTGTTTGTGACTATCGAAGCACAATCTAATTGGAAAAATGTATTAGATAGAGTTATTGATGGCCAGTTAGATGGTTCTCATATGTTAGCTGGACAACCAATTGCAGCTGGTGCTGGTTTTGGGCGACAGGCTGAATTAATCACGCCATTTTCAATGGATTTGAATGGTAATGGTATCACGGTTTCTAATGATGTTTGGTCAAAAATGAAGCCTCATGTACCAATGGACGGAAGTGGAAAACCAGTTCACCCTATTAAAGCAGAAGCTATCAAACCTGTAATTGAAGAATACAAAGCGGATGGAAAAGCCTTTAAAATGGGTATGGTATTCCCTGTTTCTACCCACAATTATGAAATTAGATATTGGTTAGCGGCAGCAGGTATTCACCCTGGTATGTATACGGCAAGCAATATTCAAGGACAAGTTGATGCAGATGTTTTATTATCTGTAACGCCTCCTCCACAAATGCCTGCTACTTTAGAAGCAGGTACAATTTACGGTTACTGTGTGGGAGAACCTTGGAATCAGCAAGCAGTATTTAAAGGTATTGGTGTACCTGTAACAACGAACTACGATATTTGGAAAAATAACCCTGAGAAAGTATTTGTTATCCGTAAGGATTTTGCAGAGAAATATCCGAATACGACTACAGCGATTACTAAAGCATTGATTCGAGCTGGAAAGTGGTTGGATGAGCCAGGTAACAGACCTAAAGCGGTAGGTATTTTATCTATGCCTGACTACGTAGGTGCTGACTCTGTTGTGATTGCGAATTCCATGACCGGTACCTTTGAATTCGAAAAAGGAGACAAAAGGTCTATGCCTGATTTCAATGTTTTCTACCGACATAACGCTACTTATCCGTTCTACTCTGATGGTATTTGGTTCTTGACACAAATGAGAAGATGGGGACAGATTCCAGAAGCTAAACCAGCAGATTGGTACGATACGACAATTAAAGATATTTACCGTCCTGATTTATGGGAAAAGGCTGCTAAAGCATTAGTTGAAGATGGTAAAATACCTGCATCAGATATACCTGCAACAGATGGTTATAAACCAGCGACTACTGATTTTATTGATGGCACTGAATATGACGGAAAAGACCCAGTAGGCTATATCAACAGCTTTAAAATTGGAAATAAAGATGAAGTTCAATAAAGATTAGTTTTAAAAGTTTTGTTAAAAAATCGTTTTGTGAATTAAATCGAGGTGTGAATGCATTCACGCCTTGATTTCACAAAACAAGCCCAGTATAAAACCATCTGAAAAAAGAAAATTTCGATTATCACAGAATGCCTAAGTTACATTCACCCTAAATTGGGGATGAGCGGAAAATTTAGTTAAAGAAATAAGCTGATTTTGATTAGAGTAGAGGGAGTTTTTTATTTTTATTACTCGCTAAAATAAATGCTTCTTCTGCTCTTATTTTTAAAATTAAGGAATTTGTAATTAATAAATTATAACAAAGGTGAGGAATTATTTTTTCTTTACTCTAGTGGTATCTTTTATAAATCCTTGACATTTAAATCGACGTCTTTTTCCGTTATACTGCGTTATTTATTTGTTGAATAGCTACGGCTATTAAAAAAATAAATGCCTTGTCTAACAAAAAAATACATCCGATTAAGTTGTCAGTTACTTATAAATGATACCACTAGGCAAAAAACGCAGACATAGCACAGTTATGGCGAGTATTTTTAACGACGAGTAAAGTAAAAAGAAATCTCAAACTGTTTTAAGTTATTATTTTCATATTCCTCAGCATAAAAAAATCACAAAATGAAAGAAGAAACAATTCAAATTAAACCTAGCATTTTTGAAGGATTAGGCGAAATGCTTAAATCAAAAATCACTTTTAAAAAAGTTGACTTTTCTTCCACGCTTAAAAATACAGGTATTTCCCTTTTGTCTATGCTAATTTTTTTAGTAGCATGGCAATTAGGATCTAGCTATTTATTTAATATTGAAGCTAGTGCTAAAATAGAAAAAGCATTGACCGAACAAGGTGCAGAAGCTGCAACTGCAGTAGAAGCTTGTATTGCATCTGGCGATGTTTCTTGTCAGCCTAACACACTCCCTTCTCCTACCCAAGTTTGGGCAGCAGCCCAAAACTTAATTGCTGACCATCAAATTATTAGTCAAAAAAAGGCAGCATTTGCTGCTAAAGTTGCCGCTACTAATGCCACTCGGATTGCAGCAGGTCAAGCGGCTATTACTTATACAGGTCGACCTTCTTTTGTGGACCAAATTTTCACCAGTCTTAAAACGGTTTTAGTCGGATTTATCATCGCATTTTTAATAGCCGTACCCATTGGCGTTATCATTGGTTTAAATGAAAATTTACGAACTGCATTTAACTGGATGATTCAAGTATTTAAACCAGTTTCGCCAGTGGTTTGGTTATTATTAGTATTTATGATTGTTAAGACTTTGACGCTTAATTCTGACATGGATACTTCTTTTATTATCTCTGGTATTAGTGTTGGTCTATGTGCTATGTGGGCAACATTGGTCAACACAAGTGTTGGGGTATCATCGGTCAATAAAGACTACTTAAACGTTGCAAAAGTTTTGCAATTAGGCACGATGAAAAAGATTTTTAAAGTGATTTTACCTTCTGCAATTCCTTTAATTTTTACGGGTTTGAGAATTACCGTATCGGTGGCTTGGATGGTATTGATTGCCATTGAATTATTGGCACAAAGCCCAGGATTAGGGTCTTTCGTTTGGGAAGAATTTCAGAATGGGGCAAATGACTCTAATGCTAAGATTATTGTGGCGATGTTTATCATCGGTATTATTGGTTTTATGTTAGACCGAGTGATGTTTTGGGTACAACAATCCGTTTCTTTTGAAAAGGCCTTGGCTTAAAAAAAGAGGTCAGATGTCAGACCATCCCGATTTTCTATCGGGACTGTCAGATGTCAGATTTGCCTTTCAAAATTTGCATAACCTAGTCTGACTTCTGACCGTCAATGAAATTGACGGTCTGACTTCTGACTTCTAGAATAAAAGCAATGTCGAATAATATAGTAGAATTCAAAAATGTCAGTAAGTGGTATGGAGAAGGGGAGAATCGAACAGATGTTTTGTCGAATATCAATCTGACGATTAAAGAAGGGGAATTTTTAGCCATTGTCGGATTTACAGGCTCTGGAAAAACAACCTTAATTAATATGCTGACAGGTTTATTAAAACCCAGTTCAGGAGAAGTTTTATACAAAGGTAAACCAGTAGAAGGACCTAGTTATGAAAGAGGCATTATCTTTCAAAATTATTCTTTATTGCCTTGGTTGACGGTTTATCAAAATGTGGCACTTTCGGTGAATACCATTTATAAAGATTGGGATAAATCAAAGAAAGATAAACACATTCGGAAGTTTATTGAAATGGTTAATTTGACACCTGCTGTCAATAAACGACCGGGAGAATTGTCAGGTGGAATGCGGCAAAGAGTATCGGTAGCGAGAGCTTTAGCCGTTGACCCTGAATTACTTTTAATGGATGAACCTTTGGGAGCATTAGATGCTTTAACCAGAGGAAATTTACAAGAAGAAATTCTGAAAATATGGAGTGCCAATAAGCGTACCGCTTTATTAATCACGAATGATGTGGATGAAGGTATTTTTATGGCAGATAGAATTATTCCTTTGAACCCCGGACCCAATGCCACTTTAGGCCTAGAATACGTGATTGATGTAGAGCGACCAAGAGATAAAAAAGCATTAAATACTGACCCGCAATTTAAGAAGGTTCGGACAGATATTCTAAATTATTTAGTAGAGTTAGGAGAAGCATCGAAGTTGAATAAATCGGACAAATATGTTTTGCCTGATTTACAACCGATTATGCCAGGTACTAGAACTTTTCCCATTAGAAAAGCGAGTTAAGATTTGTACAACTGGTAGCATAGGATTTATCCTGTCCTGTCCCATGGTCTTTAGACCATGTGTTACAGAAAACTAGGCTCCGCTTCGTTCCGCTATTAAGCTGAC
Source organism: uncultured Saprospiraceae bacterium (assembly GCA_964392805.1). Lineage (GTDB taxonomy): Bacteria > Bacteroidota > Bacteroidia > Chitinophagales > Saprospiraceae > JAFMDF01. Next base: position 8,062 of record CAYMSC010000002.1, on the reverse strand, counting down.
TCTGGCAGCCTTGAATTAAAAGCAGCCAGACTTGTCCCGCCGAAGGGGAACTTTAGTCGGGAGGCTGCCTAATATTTAACACGAGGCTGAAGCCTCGCGCTAGCACAGCATTACATCTGGTACACCGCCAACGAACTAAAGTTCGTTGGACAGGACAGACTAAAGTCTTTACTACCAGTTGTTTACTACGGAAAAAATTAAAATTTTAGTTTCATTTATATTCAATGAGTCATTAAGTAAATCAGTAACCGAATCCTTTCGGTTACTGACTTTTAAACTAAAAATTATGACAGCAACGACAACGACTATAAAACCTAAAGTCCCCTCTTTAAGAAATGTAATGCTTCAAATGAAGGAGCTGACTAAAATATATCCAACACCTAAAGGAGATTATGTGGTTTTGGAAAATTTGGAGCTAAAAATAATGAAAGAGGAGTTTGTATCTATCATTGGGCATTCGGGTTGTGGAAAAACTACTTTGTTGACCATGATTGCAGGCTTAAATGATATTTCGGGCGGGCAGATTTTATTAAAGGAAGAACCTATTACTGGACCGGGACCAGATAGAGGCGTTATTTTTCAATCGCCTAGTCTTTACCCTTGGATGACTGCATTAGAAAATGTGCTATTGGGCGTAAAGCAAGTTTTTCCACAAGCGACCAAAAAACAACAAGAAGATATTTGTAAATACTATTTAAGTAAAGTAGGCTTGGAAGGTGCTTTTTATAAAAAGGCAACGGAGCTTTCGCAAGGTATGCAACAACGGGTTGGGATTGCTAGGGCATTTGCTTTAAAGCCTAAAATTTTATTATTGGATGAACCTTTTGGTATGCTTGATTCTTTGACTCGGGCAGAACTACAAGATGTTTTATTGGAAGTATGGGATAAAGAAAAAATTACCGCTATTCAAATTACCCATGATGTAGATGAGGCTATCTTCTTGGCAGACCGTGTAATTATGATGACCTCAGGTCCTAAAGCACAAATTGGAGATATTTTAAATATTGAATTTGAACGACCAAGAGAAAGAAAAGAATTATTAAATCATCCAGATTTTTATAAATATCGAAAGCATTTGATAGACTTCTTAGAGCATTAGACAGGATGAACAATAAATTAAAGTCTCGGAGCGACTTTTGATTATTGTGAACCGAAAAGTGGATGAGATGGCGTAGGTTGTGCTTTTGGGACTTGTTTTACATAGGGAATAATTTCCAAAGGAAACTGTACAATCTAATTAGGTAGTTTTTTGAAAAAAGAACCTTTAGTTTCAAAAGCTAACGCAGTCGTATAAAAATATTACCACGTTTTTACATAATTCAATATATAAAAAAGCCACGATTCTTTACCTAGTCGGTAAGCTACTAATCGTGGCTTTTTATTTTGTATTTTTAAGTATTAATACTTATTTTTATCGTCAAAAGATAGGATTTATGCCTTAATTACGTTATTTTTACTTAAAAAATACCCACCAATCACTCAACTAAAAAAATGAAGTACCAATCACATAAAACAACTTGCTCCTACTGCGGTGTTGGTTGCGGCATGATTGTCAAAAAAGATACCAGAGGTAGGTTGAAAGTAGAAGGCGACCCAGACCATCCTGTGAATAAAGGAATGCTTTGTTCTAAAGGGATGAATTTAAATCATGTGGTACAAGATACGTCTGATAGGCTATTGCATCCAATGATGCGATGGAGTAGAAACCATCCAATGGAACAAATGGATTGGGATACCGCATTGGATAGGGCCGCAGCCGTTTTTAAAGCTATTATAAAAAAACATGGACCAGATAGCGTTGGTTTTTATGTTTCTGGACAATGTACGACGGAAGAATACTACCTAGCTAATAAATTAACGAAGGGTTTTTTAGGAACGAATAATATTGACACGAACTCTCGATTGTGTATGAGTTCTGCGGTAGTTGGCTATAAGAAAACCTTAGGCGAAGATGCAGTGCCTATCAGTTATGCAGACATTGAATTAGCGGATAGTTTTATGATTGCAGGCGCAAACCCTGCTTGGTGTCATCCCATATTATTTAGAAGGCTAGAAAAACATAAAGAACAAAACCCCAATACCAAAATAATTGTCATTGACCCTAGAAGGACACAAACTTGTTCTATAGCGGACCTTCACCTTCAACTAAAACCTGGAACAGATGTCGTTTTATTCAATGCTATTTGTCGAAGAATTATTGAAAATGGTCATGCCCAACATACTTTTATAGAAAATCATACAGAAGGTTTTGCGGATTTCCGAAAGATGGTGATGAGTACCTCTATATTGGAGGCGGCTCAGATTTGTGGAGTTTCCGTTAAAGAAATTCGTTTGGCAGCGACTTATATTGGAGAAGCAAAAGGCTTTATCAGTATGTGGGCGATGGGCTTAAATCAGAGTGTAATTGGAGTAGATAAGAATTTAGCTTTGTTGAATATATCTCTTTTGACGGGGCAAATTGGGAAACCGGGCGCAGGTCCTTTTTCACTTACTGGACAACCGAATGCAATGGGTGGTAGAGAAGTAGGTGGAATGGCGAGCCTATTAGCTGCACATAAATTGCAGAGTAATCCTCATCATCGTGCAGAAGTGGCCAAATTTTGGGGCGTAGCTGATTTGCCAGCTGAACCTGGCCTTACCGCCACCAAGATGTTTGAAGCAATAGAAAGCGGTAAACTAAAGGCAATTTGGATTATTTGTACCAATCCATTAGTTAGTTTGCCTGATGCTCGAAGAATGGAAAAAGCCCTACAAAATGCTCGTTTTGTAGTCGTACAAGACATTTCTAATCGTTCAGATACGGCAGCATATGCAGACTTATTATTGCCCGCTGCTGGATGGTTGGAAAAAGAAGGAACAATGACTAATTCTGACCGAAGGATTAGTTATTTGCCAAAAGTCGTGGAGGCACCTGGTGCAGCCAAACCCGATGCTGAAATTCTTTGGACTTTTGCCCAAAAAATGGGCTTTCATGGGTTTAACTATCAATCAGTTAGTGAAGTCTATGATGAACATTGTCGATTAACAAAAGGAACAAATATTGATATTTCTGGTCTAAGCCATGACCGATTAAAAAAAGAAGGGACTTTTCAATGGCCTGTGCCTTACGATAATCATAAAGGTACCCCAAGATTATTTGAAGACAAACAATTTTATACCCACTCCAAAAAAGCTTATTTTAATTTACCTGTTAATACTAAAAATTATTCAGAATCTGTCGATACGGAGTTTCCTTTAATTCTTACGACTGGAAGAATTCGGGACCAATGGCACACTATGACTAGAACGGGTAAGGTCAATAAGTTAAAAACGCACCGACCTTTTCCATTTTTAGAAATTTCCCCCAAAGATGCTAAAATGAGAAATTTAGCAGATGGAGAATTAGCGGTAGTAGGAAGTAGAAGAGGAGATGTTAGAGTGAAAATAAGAATAACAGACACCATTCGAGATAAGGTGGTCTTTTTACCGATGCACTGGGGCAAAAAACTAAATAATGATTTTAGTCGCGCTAATAATTTGACAAATAATTTATTGGATAATTATTCTAAACAGCCAGATTTTAAATATGCAGCAGTTCAAGTGAAGCCTTATCAAAAGGAAAAACAAAAGATTGTGATAATTGGAGCAGGAGCAGCAGCTTTTGAATTTGTCAAAAGTTATCGTGCTTTAAATACACAAGATGAAATTCATGTTTTTTCAAAAGAACCGCACCCTTTTTACAATAGAATTTTATTGCCCGAATATGTTAGTGAACATCTTTCTTGGGAGCAATTACAAAAAATAAAAGCGGAAGAATTAGATAAACTTAATCTATTGGTTCATCAAGCTTTAAGTATTGAAGAAATCCAAACAACTACTAAAACAGTCATTGATAGTAATGACCAGGAACATTCCTACGATTTATTGATTTTGGCAACGGGCAGCCGTCCTTTTATCCCCAGAGATGTTCCAATTCATTTACCGGGTGTTTTTACGATGCGGAATAGAATGGATGCAGAACGATTAAAACAATATTTAAAAGATACGGGATTACCTGCCAAAGAACAGCATGTGATGATAGTTGGTGGAGGGTTGTTAGGACTCGAAATGGCTGCTGCTTTGAAGACGATTGATGTGAAAGTGACCATTGTTCAACGAGCATCTCGATTGATGGAAAGACAATTGGATGTCATTAGTAGCCAACTATTAGCGGAAGATGTAGCGGAAAGAAATATTGCCACTTATTTTGATAATGAGGTTAGTACGGTGGTGCAAGAAACGACGAATGCTCAACTTAAAATTTCCCTTAAAAGTGGTCGAAATATTCATTGCAATGCAATTGTTTATGCAATAGGCACTAGGCCAAATATAGAAATTGCCAAAGGGGCAGATTTAATAGTAAAGCGTGGGGTAGTGGTGAATGAATATCTCCAAACAAGTGACCCCAATATTTTTGCAATGGGCGAAATTGCAGAATTTAGGCGACAGCTTTTTGGTATTACCACTGCTGCCGAACAACAAGCTCGTTGTCTAGCAGGCTATATTTCTGGTGATTTGAATTCCAGTTATGATGGGTCTGTTTTAATGAATGTCTTAAAATTTGAAGATTTAGACTTATGTTCGATTGGACAAATTACCATACCTGACAAAAAAAGTGGCTATGAAGAAGTGGTCTTCCAAGACATCACTCAAGGGTATTACAAGAAATGTATTATTTTCCAAGATAGAATGGTAGGTGCTATTTTAGTAGGAGATAAGGCAGAGTTTTCAGAGTATAAACGTTTGATTGAGAGTCGAATAGAGTTGTCTGAAAAACGGACAGAGTTGTTAAGAAATTCCACTCAGAAAGAGCCTGTTATTGGCAAATTAGTCTGTTCTTGTAATAATATTGGAAAAGGTAATTTAGAAAAAGCAATTGCCGAAGGGTTTAATACTTTACCCAAATTATGTGATAAAACAGGAGCAGGAACGGCTTGTGGAAGTTGTAAACCTGAATTAAAAGAATTGCTGAAAAATCCTCAGAAAGTATTACCTGTTCCTGGAAAAAGTAGCGTGAATGGTAGTAAGCCCAAAAAAGGAATTTTTGCTAGTATATTTAATTCTTAGAGTAGAGCGTGGAGACCATTTCCATGAGCGCAAGGAAAAGGCTCGAAATCTAACCAAAATGAGTCATTGTCTAACTTGGTTATAAGCAAGTCTCTAATCTCTAATCTCTGTTATCTGTTCTAAAAAATAAACCATGGCGAATACCAATAAATTACATAGAATTCTTATTAAGGGAGGCGTTTTATCACCTAGTGAGCTCAAGCAAATTATCTCGATGTGTACAGCCTTGGGTTTAAAATCGCTTAGTTTTGGTTCAAGACAAGATATAGTTTTTCCATATGAGGAAGGACAAACATCCATACTAACGCAATTTCCAAATATTGATATAGAAACGATTCAAGATAAAAAACATCAAAATATTTCTTGTTCTTATATTGCCTCTGATATATTGCCAACGACTCCTTGGTTGGGAAGTGCGACCTACTTATATATTTTAGAGCAATTTAGAAATAAAACGACTTTAGAAATAAATATTACCGACCCTAGGCAACGGCTTGTCCCATTATTCACGGGACACCTAAATTTTATTGCTTCCCACCTCGAAGATTACTGGTATTTATACCTAAAATTACCCAATTGGGATAAGCATCAGTTATACCCCGTTTTGATATATTCATGGGATATAGGGAAAGTAGCGGCAATGATTGAAAAACATTGTTTGAATCAACAGAAAGTAGCAACTATTTTTGAAACGATTAATCAATTAGTTGATACGGGTAATAATCGAACGATAGACAAAAAATTAGAAATTCCCTTTGTTATGTTTCCCTACTATGAAGGCATGAATCGGATGGGCGTTAACAGTTATTGGTTAGGACTTTATTGGAGAGACAATGAATACTACTTAGATTTTTTACAAGCCTTATGTGAGTTGTGTTTAGCTTGTAAAATTGGAAAAATCTGTATCACTCCTTGGAAGTCTATTATTGTTAAAGGTATTCCAGAAAGCCATAAAATAAGATGGGAAAAACTGTTAGGCAAATTTGGGATTAATGTGCGCCATTCGCTTTTAGAATTAAACTGGCACCTGCCTGTTGCTAACCAATCAGCCTTAGATTTAAAACGCTTTATTGTCCGAAATTTTGACCAAAACGATATTAGTACCTATGGTTTAACCTTTGGTATTAATAGTGCTTACCGCAAAAATTTTACAGCGATTGTCATTCAAGAAAACCCTAAACCCAAAGCAGTCCAAAACTTTGAAATTAGACCCACCTATAATGTTCAGTATGCCAAAAATTTTGACCCCAATACGCTTCAATACCTAACCTATGCTCAAGATGTAGATAAGATAGAGTTGCCCGGATTATTGATGGAATTAAGTCGTTTGTTCTTTGAACAATTAGGAGAGAATCCTATTTCTGAATTGGCAGTGGTGGAAAGTACTGCTTCCACTCCCATAGAAATAGAGGTTTATCAATGTGGTAATTGTTTGACCATTTATGATGAAAAATACGGTAGCCCTGACCAAAATATAGCGCCGAATACTCCATTTGAAGATTTGCCCAAAGATTATTTATGCTCCGTTTGTGAGAGCGAGAAAGAAAGTTTTCAGAAGATTAAGATTGGGACTCCCAAAGTAGTTTCTTAATTTAAAACCATACACTTTTTACTGAATCATGGGCAACCCGTCCGCAAGCGGTTCGGAAGTTGACGCTTCCTCATGCTATGCTTCGTGCGAAAAAAGGGATAATTCGTTGTATATAGCATCAACTAACCTATAATATTATTCCTAATTTTCCAAATAAATCATAAATCTGTCTCGTAAAAATTACATAGATTTATGATTTGTGGTGTATGATTTCAGATTTATGATTTTCGCTCTGTCAAATATCAAAGGAATTATATTTCAAATTCTGAACAGCCTACGTATCGAATTCATTCGTCGCTTGCTTGTATCTACAGCGACGAATGAATTCATCGGTACATTGAAATCAATCATATCTATGCCAAAACCAAAGCTGGTTCAGGCATCTCAATATCCATGAAATCAGGTTGTTCATGCACAATATCTTGCCACATTGGCTGAAAGCTAAAGTAACCAGCTAATGGAAACCCGACCTCATTATTTCTAGTGCTTAATGCAACTTCATGGCTTATTTTAATGGGTGCAGTTCTCGTAGCTTCTGCCAATAATTGGGATTGACAAGTTCGCTCCATGGTAACAAACCAAAAGATACATTCCTCAATACTATGGCCCACCGTTAATAAACCATGATTTTGTAGAATGACTGCTTTTTTATCACCCAAGGCTTGTCCAATTTGGTCACCTTCGCTCAAATCATTAACGACCCCTCTATATTCACTATACAAGCCGTGGTCTTGGTAAAAAATACAAGAATCTTGGGTCAAAGGGTCTAATAATTTACCAAATGCCGACCAAGTTTTTCCATATACCGAATGCGTGTGTGCTGCGGCAATAACATCAGGTCTTGCTTTGTGAACGGCGGCATGAATGGCAAAGGCAGCTCTATTTAAATTGGTGTGTTTACCTGCTACTATTTCTCCTTCCTCATTGACCAAAATTAAGTCAGACATTTTCATACGCTTGAAAGAAACACCAAAGGGATTTACCCAAAAACAATCGGTATGTTCAGGGTCTCTACAAGTAATATGCCCAGCAACTCCTTCCGAAAAACCAAATTTTCCACAGATACGGTAAGCACCTGCTAAAATCATTTTTAAGTAATGTCTTTTTTGTTCTACACTGTCGAATTTTGGATAGGAAACCAATTTTTCGATTCCCGGTGGGTTTAATACTGCCATATTGATTAATTTTTATTGATTAAGGTAAACATGCTCTTAATATATTCTATTTTTTCGCATAAAAGTACTTAATTTAGTAGATAAATACTAATACTGTAACTATTCAAGTTTTAAATTTTAGGATTCTTGTTTCCGTTGAGACTATGAGCATATCTAAGCTAAGTAACGGCAAAACAATAACTTGAACATCTAGGACGGCTTCTTTTGATCC
>CAYMSC010000001.1:12871-77880 GCA_964392805.1 uncultured Saprospiraceae bacterium | reverse complement strand
ATATTAAGTCGCTGTATTTTCATCTAATGAGTTTTGTTTTTATGGATATTGTAAGTAGTCGGACAAAAATAACGTAACAACTTTACCACGAGTTACAATAGTTATTTTCACATAGTGAACATAATTTTGAGCGATACATAGTTCAGTTTAGCGCTTAAAACTATATGCACTATGTGCTTTTACTCTATGACTACTGTGTCCGTCTGGATGTGGTAAAAAGATGTTAGCTTATTTTGTCACAGTACTTATTGCTTTGGAAAATTAAAATTAAAAACAGCACTGATAACCATCAGTTTATGTTTTCAAAAATATAAATTTATTTTTTCAGTGTTGCTTTTAAATAAATTAAGTGTATTCTACAAATAAAGACGCAGATTTCATATATCATGAAATCTGCGTCTTTTGTATATCTAGACAAAGATAGAATTATTTTTCTTTCAAAATAAAATCATCGGCTTTAAAACCATTGTTAAATTTTATATCCGTAAAAGTATATCTACCGCCGAGTTGATATTCACCAGTTTCTGGATTAGGCGCAAAAGATTCCCGCTTGGTAGGAATATAAATACCTTCAATGATTTCATAAGATAAAGTCATTTTTAATACAGGAGCATTTACACCAAAAGCAGGTAGTGAAAAATAAAAGAGATCAATTAAATGAGTATCAGGGTTAAAATATAGTATATACTCATCATCTGCTACTTTTCCTGTCACTGCATTATTGTACTTAAGAGAGACTTTCTCATAGGCAATCCCGTCTACATTCTCTGTTCCTATATGCTTGTAGATGGTACCATTATCTTTCAGTTTGTAAATCATCGTAAACCAAAAAGGATTGACCTCTCTAATAAATACAGTAGCCCCCAATGCTTTTTCATCAGTAACAAATTTACCATTAAGTGTCAATTGAGGAACACCATTAATAAGCGATTGCTCTGCTACTCCTTCTTGTGTAGGAAGTACATTTCTCTGGTGTGTACTATAAGAGGCCCAAGATTGCTCTCCATCAAAGATTAATCGTTCTTCTGATACATCTTTACCTGCATCAAAATTATCATAAATATAATTGAACGATACGTCGTTCTTTGCTCTTAGTTTAGAATAATCGCCAGTTACACTTAGCATATTATTCAATAAGTCATTAACCTTTGCATCAGTTTGTGCAAATAGATTATTTACACCAAATAAAAGCAATAAAATCCAAGTACTTTTTTTAAGTAAAGTAATAAGTTTCATGAATATTTTTATTTTAGTATTATTTAAAAAATAGATTTATTTTTTAAAATTCTCTAACAATATTATCGTAAAGAATTTAAAAAAAAATAAACATTCTAAATAGAGGTAAAGTTTCTAATATGTTTTCCAAATTGAGAGAAAAGCGAGCAAATTTTATTTTTAACGACATTTAAAATGCTGCAAAGCATAGTTTTCCACATAGTTACCAACATGGTGTGGAAAACTATGCTTTTTCCGTTTTAAAAAATGCCCCTGAGAATCGTTTATATGCTAAGTTCCCGTACAAATACCTTATATACTTGAAAGAGAAAGCCTTGTTTTATAGGTTTATTTTCCCCTTAAACACAAAAAAAGGCCACTCAAATGAGCAGCCTCTAATTTTATATAGTTTCAAATAATTTTACTTCAATCCAAGTGCTTTTTCTTTCTTTAGTTTTTGGTAGGACTCAATTCCACATCTCAAAAATTCTGCATAGTCATCATCGTCAGGCGTATAACCAACAGGTTTATTTAAAACCGTTTTTCCGTCAGGAGATAATAACACATAATAAGGCTGTGTATTCGTCTGGAATCTTTGCGCTTGAAAATGCGCCCATTTATTTCCGATACTACGTAATTTTCTTGTTGTACCGTTTGCTCGTTGCACCTCTACTTTTTCTGCTTCGGGTAATTCAGATTTATCATCCACATAAAGCGAGACCAAAACATATTCCTCTTTTAATTGCTCATAAACCTTATCAATTGGCCAAACATTCTCTTCCATTTTTCGGCAATTAACACAAGCATAACCAGTGAAGTCAAGCAAAATAGGTTTATCAACTTGCTGTGCTAATTGAATACCTTGCTCATAATCTTTCACACAACTTAAATTTTGTGGACAATCACAAGGATAAAAAACACTATAACAAGCAGGCGGTGCAAATCCACTCAATAAGCTCAAGGAATTTAACGCTTTCATATCTTTATTATACATTAAGCCCGTAACCATATAAGCTGCAAAAGCAATCGAGCCAATACCCAAAGCAATTCGAGTAAAGCCTAATTTTTTGAGAGGGGAGTCATGTGGAAATTTAATCTTTCCAAAAAGGTAAAGGCCCAATCCAACAAAAGTCAAAATCCAAATAATCAATAATGGCTCAACTTTTAAAATACCCCAGTGAGAAACTAAATCCGCATTGGATAAAAACTTAAAGGCAGCCGCTACTTCTAAAAATCCAAGCACCACTTTCACCGAGTTCAACCAACCACCAGATTTTGGTAGTGCATTCATCAAAGCAGGAAAGGCTGCAAAAATAGTAAAGGGTAAAGCCAAAGCAAATCCAAATCCACCCATCCCCGCAGTTAATTGCCAAGCACCTCCATCAGAAGTTAGGGACCCTGCTAATAAAGAACCTAAAATTGGTCCTGTACAAGAGAAAGAAACTAAGGCCAATGTCAATGCCATAAAGAAGATACCTAAAATACCTCCGACCCCTTCCGCCGAACTAGATTTATTCACCCATTTATCAGGTAAAGTCAATTCGTAGTAACCGAAGAAAGACCCTGCAAAAAACATAAAGACCAAAAAGAAAAATATATTCAATCCTACATTCGTAGAAATTTGATTTAGAATATCAGGGTCAATAGAATCCAATAAATGGAAAGGAACACTTAATAATAAATAAACCGCTAAAATGAAAAATCCATATAATGTAGCATTGGCAAATCCTTTTGCTTTACTCGTTGAACTTTTGGTAAAGAAACTCACTGTCAAAGGAATCATTGGAAAAACACAAGGAGTCAATAAAGCCAATAGTCCACCAAAAAATCCTAAGACAAAAATACTCCATAAGCTTTTTCCTTCTTCTACTGCTGGCGTACCACATTCTTGATAGGCTCTATCGTCAGGAGTTGCTGAGGTCGTCGGAACAGTTCCCGCAATTCCAGCAACCGCATCATCTCCAACTAAAGCCGTCAAAGTAGCAGGTACAAAACTAAAAGATACTGGGGTAGGAGGGGTACACATTTCATTATCGCAAGCCATAAATTCTAACTCGCCTGCAATTGGTTTTGAAGCATCGCTTACATTTACCGTTTGCACAAAAGTCGCCTTGTTTCCAACAAACTTAGTAACGGTAATCCCCTCTCCAAAAGCAGGTTCAGGTGCTTTTTTCAATTCGCCAATTTCCTCCGCTTTACCAACTAATTCGAAGTGGTCTCCTTCTGTATAATAAAAAGTAGTAGGAATAGGTCCATCAGGATCAGTAAATTGAGAATAGGTATACCAGCCTTTTTGCAAGTTTGCATTAAAAGTTAGTTTATACTGAGAATCGTTAACTTTTTCAATAGCACCAGACCAAGTAGCAGGATTTATAATTCCAGGTTCTTCTTGCGCATCCATAGATACTTCCCCCGCTCCTAAATCTGCAACGACTCCAGTTACAGTTTCTTCCTTTTCAATAATCGCCCCCGTTACTTTTTCAACAGGAGGCGTAACAATTTTAGGAGTTTTATGGTCAGGCTTAGTTGTTTCTTGAACGGGTTCAATTGTTTGTGAAGTTCGTTCTGTTTGATTTGCAGCTATTGTTACTGTTTTTTTATTAGCAATATCATCGACAGCACCAACTGCTTTCAGTTCAAAATCAAAATCAACTTCTGAAGGTGGCAAACAACGAGTCGCATCACAACACATAAATTCTAAATACCCCGTAATTGGTTTGGTATAATCCGTCACTTTGACCTTTTGGGTAAAGACACCTTCCTTTTTGAAAGTAATCAAATCCATTTTAAAAACTTCATCAAAAACTTCTTTTCTATTAGCTTCTGATTCTTCTGTTTTACCAACTAGTTCAAAATGTCCACCTTTATCAAAATTAAAACTCGTTTTAATTGGACCATCATCAGATGCTAAATATTGAGAATAAACTTTCCAGCCATCGTCAATTTTAGCCTTGAAAACTAATTCAAACTCATCTCCACTTATATGTTTCTGGTCCATTGACCATTTGACAGGTTCTAAAATTTGGCCGAAAGCGGCAAAAGTGGTACTTATTAAAAAGATTAGTAGGCTTAGGAATCTCATTACAATCATTTTTTGTAGTGTCAAGCTCTGCTTGGCATTTGTACCAAGCAGAGCTTGGCACTACATAAATAAATAGGCAACAAACATTTGTGTCAGTTGCCCATAGTATTAATATATCTTAAAAGCATATTTTTTCTCTTATTAGGAATAAATACACTTAGTTGTTTAGTCTTCCAAAGTTTAGAAAACCTTGAAAAGCCATACAAATTTTTTTATTTCAAAGGAATAGTAAAGTCTACTTCTTTCGGAGGCAAACATTTTTCATCATCACAGGACATAAATTCTAAATAACCTTTTACTTCATTTGCTCCGCCTTTAGTTTTTACTTTTTGTGTAAAAACAACTTCTCCACCAAATTTAATCACATTCACACCGAACAATTCATCAAACGCTTCTTTTTTCTTTCCTGTTTCAACCGCTTCACCAATAATTTCAAGATTTGCATTTTCTTCAAAATTAATAGAAGTAGGAACAGGTCCACTTGGGTCCGTATGCTGAGAATAAATATTCCAACCTTTATCAATAGTAGCAGTAAATGTTAGTTCAAATTCTTCGTTACTAATTTTCTTAGCTGCATAAGCCCACTTCACAGGGTTTAATTGCGCATTTATATTGTTGGAAAAAAGAAAAGAACAAATTATAAAAAAGGAAAGAATTCTCATATTTTTAAATAAAATTTATCGGTTTAGAATCAAATAGTTGTAATAAATAGCTGGGCGTTTTACTACAATCGAGAAAACGCCTTACAAAATTTGCTTTTTTTTAAGAAAGATGAAAGCGACGACCCCACGCTTAACATTTATTTATGATTTTGTTAAGGGCTTTTATCTAAAAATAAAGCACTTTAACTAAACTAAGTCTAATTTTGATGGTTCAAATAAGAAAATTGAAAAAAATAAGTAAAAAAGATTATGCTCGAAATAAAAAATCTACATAAAACATACAGTAGTGGCAACAAAGAAGTCAATGTATTAAAAGACATTAATTTCAAAATTGAAAAAGGCGAAATTGTTTCTATTGTTGGACCATCGGGTAGTGGAAAAACGACCTTATTAGGATTATGTGCAGGACTGGACAAAGCAACTTCTGGTTCGGTCATTTTAAGCAACCAAGCACTAGAACCTTTGAATGAAGATGAACGTGCTGCTTTAAGAAATCAAGAAGTAGGATTTATATTCCAAAATTTTCAATTAATTCCAACTTTAACCGCTTTGGAAAATGTCATGGTTCCCTTAGAATTACGAGGTGAAAAAGGAACAGCCAAAAGAGCGATGGATTTATTGGAAAAAGTAGGACTTGCAGAAAGACATGACCACTATCCCACTCAATTATCTGGTGGAGAGCAACAAAGAGTATCCTTAGCTCGGGCATTTTCAAATAATCCAAAAATTTTATTTGCCGATGAGCCTACTGGAAATTTGGATGAAGAAACAGGTAAAAAAGTAGAAGATTTATTATTCAAGTTAAATGAAGAATCAGGAACGACTTTAGTCATTGTCACACACGATTTGAATTTAGCCGCCAAAACTGGTCGAATTATTAAATTGAAAGGAGGAAAGTTGATTGAAGCTTAATTTGGTTCTCGGTTATCAGCTACACTCAACCAACAGTTGATAACCGACAACTGAAAATAATTCTCCATTTCGTTTACATTCCCCTTCTACCTCTCTATTTTTGTCAAAAATTTAGCTATGGCAAAAGTAAGACCTGTACATGTTTCTTCTAATTGGACGCTTTTCTTAAAAATTCTCTTTCCTATTTTATGGGGCGTATTTTTTGGTTTAACAACCATTATTTTTTGGTTAAGTAAAGAGCCGAGTGTTGGAAGTATGCCCATCTTTAATTTTCGACTATTAATTACCTCTTTTTTTATTACAGGAATGACCGTACTCTATTTTTCTTTAATGCAATTAAAAAGAGTAGAAATAGATGAGCATTTTTTATATATAACCAATTATAAAGATACTGCCCGCTACCCTTTTCACAATATCGAAAAACTAGAAGAAGCAAATTATTTTTTATTCAAAATTGTCCATGTACATTTTAAAGAGGCAGGGATATTTGGAAAAAAAGCAGTTTTTTTATCCAATCAATTTAGATTAAAAGAAGTACTCGCTAAACGAACGGCTTTAGGTGAATTATATCAACACGAAGGGCAATCTTAAAACTCGGAAAAATACGTAATAATTATTTATACCAAATGAAATTCACTCCACTTTTTATTGCCAGCCTTCTTACCGTATTAATAGCCACACTAATGCCAGGCAACGGAAAAATAGCAGGAAATTATTTAGATAAAATAGTCCATTTTCTACTATTTGCTTTTCTTGCTTACCAAGCTCTAAAAGCTGTTATTGATAAAAAATACTACCCAGATTTATTATTGGGCTGCATATTACTAGGATTATTAACTGAAATAGTACAGCAATTTATTCCAGGAAGAAATATGGATATTTATGATGGAGTAGCAGATACTTTGGGAGTGATTAGTGCCTATTATTTTTATAAAAATGTAGGCGATCAGACAAGAAAATGATAATTATCCGTTATCAAAGCATCTAATGTTTCCGTCCAATAATTTTCTTTGTCTGAATCGCTTCTCTTAATTTTCCCCTTTCTTCCATATCATCTTCGATGACTCTATTATCAAAAACTTTTTCTAAATCAGGTTGGCCAGCATCCACCCAAGCGGTGTACCAGGCATCGCCAACTGCCTTAATCGCATCTCGAAAACGTTCTTCCACTTGTCCATTCAATTTTTCATTATATAATTTAGCATAATCATCGCAAGCCATTTTTTGAATATATCCATCTCCTCTTTCTACAAAGCAATATTGTTGGTCTTCAGGATAATTTTGACTTAATTTTTTTTCAATACTTAATACCTGTTCTACCAAGGCATGGCTTTTATTGACAATTTTCCAATAATGTTTGTCTACTTCATCAATGTATTCCGCTTGTCCTACTAAAAAATCATAGGTATCATCGGCAAACATTTCAGGTAATCTAGTTTCCCAAAAAGCATGAATGCCCAATTGGTTGGTTAGCTGCCCATTATAATTACTAGTGGTATGAAGCGGAACATGAGCATCTCCAATATAATGCCCCATATCTGAAGAAATTCGTAAAATTTTATCCAAATTTTTATCTACCATTGCTTTGGTCAATGCCTGTTGCAAACGAATTAAATTATAAGGCAAAACACCATGTTGAACAAAAGTATCAACGGCGAAAGCTTTATGGCAAGCCAAGTCAAACCCATGAAAATCAAAGAAGGCTTGTAAACTATCACAATCTAATGTCCATTTTTCTAAATAAATTGGATTATAAATATGGTCATTAAAAAAATCATCATATTCTTCTTTTAATACCACAATGCTATCTTTTCCCAAAAAGGTATTTAGCTTGGCTCCTTTCAAAACAACATTCCAATCTCCTTCTGCCCTTACATTTTGACCAAATAGTCTCAAGGTGTCTCTATTTTTATTAATAATTATTGCTTCCGCAAAATGTTGGCGAACGGTTCTAAAATCTGGTGGAAGTTCATAATGATACCAATGGTCCATATCAATAAAATGCTTTTGCCCTTCAATAGGCACAACATACCGACGCATATCAGGGTCTGTTGCATGAGCAGTTATATATTCAATATGCTTTTTATAAAAACCAATAAGATTAGGATGCAAAGTAAAAACAGCGAGTCGATTGATACGGCGGTGGGCAAAAAATCCCCAATCTTCTTTGACCTTGCTAAAACTAGTCAGTAAAAAAGTTAAAACAAGGAGAAAAGCACCTATTTTAATACGGTTGCTATTGGCGCAATAATTTAAATTATTAACAATTTTCCACATATTTAATGTATAAGCTTATCAACAATTAAAAATAGAATTAATTTTTAGTTGGAAAAATAGTTGTTAGCTAATGGTCAAACTAATAATTTCGCAAATCTTTTTTGTAGATATTTCTTTATCAACAATAAAAGTTAAGTTCTCAACATACTTTATTTTAGGGTATCAACGAATTCATTCCGATGAATAAGGGGTAGGTTTCATAGTAGTTAAAATAAATGAGTGATGGGTAAACTCATTAGTACATTGAGTATTTAGCAATAATAATGATAGCAAAAAAAATCCAAAAAATAAGTATAAACAAAGTTTTTCTTGTTTTTTGCTTAACTCTTGTAGGAGAATTGATAAAGAATTAAACATTATCCGAAAGATTCGTAGAAATAAAAGTCATTTACAATTATACACAAATAGCACTAAAGTAAAACTCTATTTTATTTAGTTGTTATACACATAGTTATTAACATAATGAAGGTACTAAAATTTGGTGGTTCATCCGTAGCCAAACCAGAACGGATTAAGCAAATTATTGAGATATTAAAAACATATCAAGAAAGAGGAGAAAAATTCACTATTGTTTGTTCTGCCTTTAGTGGTATAACAGATTCATTGATTGCAATGGCGACAAAAGCCGCTGCGGCAGATGAATCTTATATAGAATTATATGAAGCTTTCAGTCAACGACATATTCAAGCTGCAAAAGACTTATTAAAAACAGATACAGAAAAAGCAGTATTAAAAGGTTTAAAAAAAAATCATAAAACGTTAAAAGATATCCTACACGGAATTTTTCTAGTCAGAGAAGCTTCTTTGCGAACAATGGATTATGTGTTGAGTTTTGGAGAGCGCAGTTCTAATTATATTATCGCTAATGCTTTGACTTTACATGGTTTACCAGCAGATTATTTAGATGCTAGAGACATCATTCTAACAGATAAAAATTTTGGTTCTGCCAAAGTAGACTTAGACACAACTTACGATAATATTCAAGCTTATTATGAAAAAGTAAGTAATATTCAAGTAGTTACAGGGTTTGTGGCAGCAGCAAAAGGAGGACTGACCACTACTTTGGGTCGTGGAGGTTCTGATTATACGGCTGCTCTGTTGGCTGCAGGATTACAAGCAGAGGCTATAGAAATCTGGACAGATGTCGACGGCGTTTTAACAACCGACCCAAGAAAGGTAAAAAAGGCATTTACGATTCCAACCATGACTTATGGCGAAGCAATGGAAATGTCTCATTTTGGCGCAAAGGTGATTTATCCACCAACTATCCAGCCTGCTTTTACAAAGAATATTCCTATTTATATTAAAAATACCTTTAATCCAACCTTTGGAGGGACTTTTATTTCTAATAAAAAAGATGAAAAAGGGCCAGCAGTCAAAGGAATTTCTTCTATCGGGAATATTTCTTTATTGACGCTTTCAGGTAGTGGTATGTTTGGCGTTCCGGGCACAGCAGGACGATTGTTCAATGCACTGGCACAAGCCAATGTCAATATCATCTTAATCACTCAAGGGTCTTCTGAATATTCTATCAGTTTTGCAGTCCAGCCAAAAGATGCTAAAAAAGCAAAAAAAGCAGTAGAAAAAGAATTTACCCATGAGATGCGTTCTAATTTAGTGAACCCCATAAAGGTAGAGAATGATTTAGCAGTAGTTGCAATTATAGGGGAAAACATGCGGTATCAACCTGGTATTTCAGGTATGTTATTTCGTTCACTTGGTAAAAATGGAATCAATGCGATTGCCATTGCTCAAGGATCTTCAGAATTAAATATTTCTGTAGTCATTAATAAAGAAGATGAGGCAAAAGCTCTAAATGCACTTCACGCCTCTTTCTTTTTATCTGACACCAAAGAAATTCATCTATTTATGATTGGAGTGGGCTTGATTGGTAGTACGCTCATCAAACAGATAAAAGCACAAGCAGATTATCTCAGAGAGAAGCAATCTGTAGAAATAAAGGTGATAGGTTTATCCAATAGTAAAAAAATGTTATTCAATGAAGAAGGCATAGATTTAGATAATTGGAAAGACAATTTATCAGCATCCGAAGAAAAGACTTCTTTCGCTGGTTTTATTAAACGCATGAAGGAATTAAATCTTTCGAATACTATCTTCATTGATAATACCGCCAACAAAGAAATAGATAAATACTACGAAGGCATATTAGACAGTAGTATTTCTATTTCAACTCCTAACAAGATAGCTACGTCTTCTTCTTATGCACAGTATCAAACATTAAAACAAACTGCAGAAAAACGAGGGGTTCAATTTGCTTACGAGACGAACGTAGGGGCAGGTCTTCCCGTCATTTCTACCCTAAATGATTTAATCAATAGTGGAGATAGAATCATCAAAATAGAAGGTGTCCTTTCTGGTTCGTTATCCTTCATTTTCAATTCCTTCAAAGAAGGAACAAAATTTAGTGAGATTGTAAAAGCTGCTAAAGAAAAAGGTTATACAGAACCAGACCCAAGGGAAGATTTAAGTGGATTAGATGTGCGAAGAAAATTAATTATTTTATCAAGAGAAACAGGTCTAGCGATGGAACCTGAACATGTAAACATTCAAAACATCTTACCTAAAGCTTGTAATGATGCCTCTACTGTAGACCAGTTAATGATAGAGATAGAAAAAGCGGATGATTACTTTGAAGCAATGAGAAAGGAAGCAGCAGATAAAGGTGGCGTACTGCGAATGATTGCAAAACTAGAAGACGGTAAAGCTTCTATTGCTTTAGAAAGTGTAGGTCCAAACCATCCATTCTATTCTTTAAGTGGTAGTGATAATATGATTGTTTTCACAACGGAGAGATATAGAGAAAGACCTTTAGTGGTTACAGGCCCCGGTGCTGGGGCAGAAGTAACCGCAGCAGGAGTATTTGCAGAGATAATAAAAATAGGAAATTATTTAAAATAAAAATAGTCAGTAGTCAATAATCATTGGTCAATAGTATTGATTAGTCGTTATTTATCAATTTGTAAAAGAAGTAAAATAATATAAGTTATCAATGTACCAACGAATGAATTCGTCGCTGTATATCATTGATAAGTGACAGATATATCAAGTCTCCAGACTAGGATTAATCGTCTACTTAAAAAATCATAATAAATTGATAATCAACACTTTATAAACAATTTTGTGTTTTAAAAATATATAAAACACTAATAATCAGTAACTAAGAACCAATGACTTAATGACGAATGACCAATGACTAGATTATGAGTAAAGTAGGAATCAAAGTATTTGCACCAGCAAGCGTCGCTAACGTCGCCTGTGGTTATGATATACTGGGCTTTGCCTTGAACAAACCTGGTGACGAGATTGTCGGGCGCATTGTTGACAAGCCAGGACTAAGAATTGTAAAGATTACAGGAGATAAAGGTAAGCTACCTTACGAGGTAGAAAAGAATACCGCAGGATTTGCCGCCCAACGATTACTAGAACATCTCGGAGAAGAGAAGCTCGGTATAGAATTAGAGATTAGGAAGAAGATGCCATTTGGAAGTGGGCTAGGGTCAAGTGCAGCAAGTGCTGTAGCAGGCGCAATGATAATCAATGAATTATTAAGACGACCATTGACTAAACGAGAGCTATTACCCTTTGCAGTAGCAGGAGAAGAGATAGCAGATGGTTCTTTTCATGCGGATAATGTAGGTCCATCTTTAATGGGAGGTATGCTTTTGATAAGAGATAATCCAACCTTAGATGTACATAAGCTAGTAACGCCAATAGGCTTACAAGCAAGTGTTGTCTATCCTCATGTCAAAATATTGACGAGAGATGCTAGAGCAATTCTAAGTGATAAGACAACCTTAAAGAAAACAGTAACACAGACAGGTAATCTAGGCGCACTAATAGTAGGTTTATATCGCTCAGATTTAGATTTAATCTCTCGTTCATTAAACGATGTAATCGTTGAACCTCAACGTGCGCAGTTGATTCCACACTTTTATGAAGTCAAAGAAGCAGCCTTAAATGCAGGAGCTTTAGGCTGTAGTATCTCTGGTGCAGGACCATCTATCTTTGCGCTAAGTGCCAATAGCTTAATAGCAGAGCGAGCAGGCGAGGCAATGCAAAAGGTTTTTAGTGATAATAAAATAGAAAATGAGCTATTCATTTCAACCATAAATCACGAAGGAGCAATCTTAATGTAGACTGTATTCCAGTCGGCAGTAAACAATTGGTAGTTGGCAGTTCTTAGATTTGCTTAATAATAAAGCTTTTAATTTCGTTTAAAACTACCAATTAATTTGTTCTTGATGCAGTAGTGCCATTCCGATAGTTATCAGAATGGCACTACAAAATTTAACTTTCATGCGATTATATAGTACAAAAAGTCCCAACAAGTTTGTTGATTTAAAAGAAGCAGTTTTTAAAGGATTACCTGAAGATAATGGTTTGTTTATGCCAGAACATATCCCAGCCTTACCTAAATATTTTATTCAGAACTTAAAAAAGTATTCCTTTCAAGAGATAGCTTATAAGGTTACAAAGACCTTATTGGATGGCGCAATCCCCAATAAAGACCTTAAAAAGATTATTGAACGGTCAATTACTTTTCCTGCACCAGTAGTTTCTTTGAATAATCAGTATCATATCTTAGAGTTATTTCATGGACCATCTCTAGCATTTAAAGATTTTGGTGCAAGGTTTATGGCGCAATTAATGAGCTATTTTAATAAAGGAGAAGATAGAAAGCTAACTATTTTAGTAGCAACTTCTGGTGATACAGGTGGGGCAGTAGCCGCTGGATTCTACAAAACACCAGGTATTGAAGTCATTATTTTATATCCAAGTGGGAAAGTTTCCAATCTACAAGAGAAGCAATTAACGACTTTAGGACATAATATTAGTGCTTTAGAAGTGAATGGTACCTTTGATGATTGCCAAGCATTGGTAAAAAAAGCTTTCTTAGATAAGGAATGTAGAACCCATTTACGGTTAAGTTCCGCTAATTCTATTAATATATCTCGCTTAATACCACAGTCTTTTTATTACTTTGAAGCATTCAAACAGCTAGAGAAGTCAAGAAAGAAGACGGCATTCTGTGTGCCTAGTGGTAACTTTGGTAATATCACAGCAGGTTTATTAGCCCAAAAAATGGGTTTACCTATTGCTCATTTCATTGCTGCAACCAATGCAAATAATGTTGTTCCTGAATATTTAGCCTCTGGCACCTACACACCAAGACCATCTGTACCGACTATTTCCAATGCAATGGATGTAGGAAATCCATCAAACTTTGCTAGAATGTTAGATTTATATCAATCCGAGTGGGGCATTATGAAAGATAATATTTCTGGTTATGCCTATAATGATGCACAAACTAGAGTAGGGGTTAAGGAAGTTTATGACAAATATAACTACGTTATTGATACACATGGAGCAGTAGGTTACTTAGCATTAAAGGAATATTTACAAAAAAATAAGACCCATAGAGGCGTAGTTTTAGAGACCGCCCACCCTTCTAAGTTCATAGATGAGGTAGAAAAAGTATTAAATAAGTCAATTGACATACCAGAAAGGTTAGCTATTTTAGCTAATAAGAAGAAAGTAGCTAAGTTTTTAGAACCTAGTTTTGATGATTTCAAAGCTCATTTATTGAGTTTAGACTAGAGAATAGAGAGCAAAGAATAGAGACTTTTCAAATCAAGCACAATTTTAAGTAGCCCAAAAGCCCATTCTTTTATAAAAAGAATGGGCTTTTTTGATAAAAGAGCAGTTTTTTTTAATAAGATTTAATTACTAAACAAGTGAATATACCTAACGAAATCTTATACAATCCTATCTTTTGGGTATTCTTTTCTTATATGATTGGTGCATGGATGACCAGCTTAATAATGAAAACTAGTCTTAATAATTACTTTATAGGCAATGATTTTCTTAATGATATTTGGACCAAACGCTTAGGTATACTCCACTTTGGATGGTTAATTAAACATTCCTTTATGGGTATTTTTAATCAAAATCTAAAGTATAAAGGCAAGTTAAATCCAAAAAAACTACATCAACTAAAGCATGAAATGACCTTAGCAGAAGTAGGACATCTAATTGGATTCCTCTTTTTAGTGCTAATAAACCTTCTTTTTATTTACTTAAAAATGGATTGGAGATACATCCTAGCATTCTTTATGCTTAATATTATCTTCAATTTTTATTTAGTATTATTACAGCAATACAATAAAAGAAGGATAAATAAACTATTAAAAACGAAAAATTAGTAGTAAAAAATGAAGGTGCCACGTGGCACATGGCACAAAACAGAATCAAAAAATATACGTTATTATAGAAAAATAAGTAGCAAAAAAGACAATGTGCCACGTGGCACGTAACTAAAAAACACCCAATACAAATTCTATACAGATTTATTTTTTACCTTTATTCTATAATTATTTAAGTTAACCACCAATAAATTATCAGAAAGAATGCTTACTAGATTTATGACAAAGCGGCTAGGATTGATACTTTGCCTAGCATTGACTAGCGTGTTTCTCTACGCTCAGAAGAATACAAACGAGAATAAATTTCGACAATTAGGACAGGAATTACCTACACCAAATGTTTATAGAAATGCTTCTGGAGCACCCGGTCATGCCTATTGGCAACAGCAGGCAGACTATAAAATGAAGATAGAAATAGATGATAATACGCAAAGATTGTATGGAGAAGAGACGATTACTTACACCAATAATTCTCCAGACAAGCTAGAATATCTATGGCTGCAACTAGACCAAAACATGCGTGCAAAGGATTCTGATAGCCATAAAGTGCGTCCAAATTCTATCAGAGATAAAATGAATATGCGCCAAATAGCTGGGCTTACACCAACCTTTGATGGTGGTATAAAATTAGATTATGTCCAAGATGTAAATGGTAAGGGACTTGACTATACGGTCAATAGAACAATGATGAGAATTGATTTGGACCAACCTTTGGCATCAAAAGGCAGCTATACTTTTAAAATAAAGTGGTGGTATAATATCAATAATACCCAAGAGATTGGTGGTCGTTCTGGCTATGAGCATTTCGCTGAAGACGATAATAATGTGTATGTCATTGCACAATACTTTCCAAGGATGTGTGTATATGATGATAAAGAAGGCTGGCAGAATAAGCAGTTCTTAGGACGAGGAGAGTTTGCTTTAGCCTTTGGTAATTATGAAGTAGAGATAAAAGTACCAGCAGACCATTTAGTAGCTGCTACAGGAGAGTTACAGAATGCTAATGACATTCTTACCAGAGAACAAAAAAAGAGACTAGAAGAGGCTAAGGATGCTTCAGTAGACCCCGTAATCATTGCCACCTTAGAAGAAGCCAATGATAGAATGAAAGACAAGTCTGATAAAAAGAAAACATGGAAATTCAAAGCAGACAATGTAAGAGACTTTGCCTTTGCTACTTCCAGAAGGTTTATCTGGGATGCTTTAGGTGTGCCATTGGATAATGGAAAGACCGCAATGGCAATGTCTATGTGGGTCAAAGAAGGAGATTGTTTGTGGAGCAAATATTCTACCAAAGCAGTAGCCCATACTTTGAAATGGTATTCTCATTATACCTTCGATTATCCTTATCCTGTGGCTTGGTCAATTGATGGAAGTATGGGAATGGAGTATCCAATGATTTGCTTTAACTATGGTCGTTGCAATGATGATGATACTTACACTGCAAGAATGAAGTATGGCCACATCGGCGTTATCATCCATGAAGTAGGACATAATTATTTTCCAATGATTGTCAACTCTGATGAACGTCAATGGACATGGATGGATGAAGGCATTAATTCTTTTGTGCAATATTTAACGCAAGAGCAATGGGAACGAGACTACCCTTCTCGTCGTGGACCAGCTTACAAGATTGTTGATTACATGAAAGGTGATAAAAATAATATCTCTCCAATCATGACCAACTCAGAATCTATTTTTCAATTTGGCAATAATGCTTATGGCAAACCTGCGACCGCTTTAAATATTTTGAGAGAAACTATTTTGGGTAGAGAATTATTTGATCATGCTTTCAAAACTTATTCTCAACGTTGGGCATTCAAACATCCATCGCCAGCAGATTTATTCCGAACAATGGAAGATGCGTCTGGGACAGATTTAGATTGGTTTTGGAGAGGTTGGTTTTATACAACTGATAATGTAGACATCGCAATTGATGGCGTAGAGTATTTCAAATTGGATTCTAAAAATCCTGAAGTTGAAAATGTTTTAGCAAAAGCAGAAAACAGCAAAGCACCAAAAAGAATTGGTAGCATCAGAAATGAAAAGGCAATTGAAAAGACCTACGATGAGCAAGATAGAAGCTTGAGAGATTTCTACACAGAGTACGACCCATTAGCGGTAAGTATTTTGGATAAGGAAGATTATCAAAAATATCTTAAAAAATTATCAGCGAAAGAAAAAGCACTTTTAACAGCAGGCAATAATTATTATGAAGTGACCTTCAAAAATATGGGTGGCTTGCCAATGCCTATCATCATCCAATTTGAATTTACAGATGGGACAACAGAGGTTCAAAAAATTCCAGCAGAAATTTGGAAGATGGATCAAGAAAAAGTTTCCAAAGTTTTTGTCATGGAAAAAGAAGTACAGCAAATTATGCTAGATCCATTTTTGGAAACAGCAGATACTGACACTGGAAATAATTATTATCCACCAAGACAAGAACAAAGCAAATTTGAATTATTCAAATCACGCAGATTTGGAAGAGGGCAAACGGCTGGCGAAAATCCAATGCAACGTGCCAATCGTGCGAAGGAGAAAATGAAGCAAGGTTCTAATTAGTGGTCAATTGTAAGTGATGAGTGGTAAGTGTGGAACAGCTTACAAAAAAGTCCTGGTGAACTATTCATCAGGATTTTTTTGTTTTATAAAGATAAGTGGGCTAACTTTAAATTATTGCGCTATTTTTTTCTGAATCATTATTCAATATAGTTCGTCAAATAATAAATTAAGAACGAGCAGCCAAATGTGTCGAACATCTTTAAGGTCTCAAACACATAATTAATAATTTTTATTTGTTCTATGATTTCAATTTTAGCTAAAATCAAATTAAAATAAATTGGCACAAATACATTATAAAATTAAATATATTTAAAATAAATAATAAATGCAAAAGTCAACATCGGAAACTGCCAAATTAATCGCAAGAGATTTTGAAATGGAAAAAGTAGGAAAAGAAGAATTATCAGAGGAGGAATTACTTCGTTTGCTAGAATCGCAGGTAGCGTATTATATCGAGCATAGATTAGAGTTCTTACTCAGTTCCTTATATCGACTCGATATTTCAGAAAAGCTCGTTAGAAAGGCTCTATTGCCCTCCTCAGCGGTGCCTGCAAATGTGGGAATTGCAAAATTGATACTTGATAGGCAGAAAAAACGGGTTTTTACGAAGCAATTTTATAAACAACCGAAGATTGAGGACTTGGAAGAGGGGTTGGAATATTAAACAAAAAGATTAAAACAAAATAAAAACGTTAAAATTAAAAACATTTGTGTTTTTTAAAAAGCATACATATTTTTGCAAAAGCATTTTTTTACTACAAAAAGTATTGTTTAATTTTTTTCTAAATTATAGAGAAAATATAATCCTAATTAATAAATCAAAATATGAAAATTAGGAACAACACTAGAGGTCTCCCCAAAATGAGCCAAAAAAATTCATGCTTTACGTCCTTCCAACAAATTCCCTCTCTCCATCAAAATTAAATAGTTATCGGTTCATTATCGGTTCATTACGGATACTTACAGCTCATTTTCAGACACTTTCAGACCAATTTCCAAAAAGTAAGTATCTTTACAAAATGAAAAATAAGGTTTATAATTTCAAATTAGAATTAAATTGGAATTTATTAAAAACGATAAGTCAAATAGATAGATTCGATGCATCTTGGTCAAGCATTGAAAAAAGAGAAGGTTCAAATCTAAAACAATTAAAATCTATTGCAACTATCCAAAGTGTGGGTTCTTCTACAAGAATAGAAGGTTCCAAGATGAGTGATATGGAAGTGGAAAAATTGTTGAATGACATGGATATAAGTAAATTGGAAAATCGAGATGCTCAAGAGGTAGCAGGTTATTCAACTGTTTTAAATACGATTTCAAGTTCATTTGACCATATTGAAGTAACTGAAAGTAATATTAAGAATCTTCACAACCAATTATTAAAATATAGTGATAAAGATAAATGGCATAGAGGTAATTATAAACAACATATTAACGCAGTAGAAGCAACATTTCCAGATGGCACTAGACAAATCATTTTTAAAACAGCAGAACCTGGTTTTCCAACAGAAGATGCAATGAGAAATTTGATAAGTTGGTATGATAATGAAAAGGAAGTTCATCCATTAATAATCACCGCATCATTAATTTATGATTTTTTGAGTGTTCATCCTTTTCAAGATGGAAATGGAAGATTGAGTCGGTTACTCACTAATTTATTGTTAATGAAATATGGCTATAATTGGATAGAGTATATTAGTTTTGAACACGAAATCGAGAAGAATAAGAAAGACTATTATCGTAGTTTAAGAATTTGTCAGTCTCAGCGACCAAATGAGGATATAACAGAATGGATTAATTTTTTCCTAAAATCATTAAGCAATTTACAACGAAAACTAAAAGAGAAACTGGAAAGGACAGGAATATTAACTGAATTGAGTCTACAACAAGAAAAGATTTACAATTTCATCATTAATAATGCAGGAACACAGGTAGGAGTGATTTCAAAAAAGCTCGACATTAATATTTCATCTGTAAAAAGAACTATTTCTAAACTATTGGCGATGAACCTAATTCAAAAAAACGGTATTGGCCGTGGAACAAATTATAAAATAAAATAGACAATTAAATTAATTTACAGCTCATTATCAGTTCATAGTGGATAGTTATAGTTCATTTTTGAACATTTTCAGTTCTACTTTATATTTCAAATCAAATTCAGATAATTAAAAATGAGAGTAGTCATCCAAAGAGTCTCCCAAGCCTCCGTCACCATCAATCAAAAAATAAAATCACAAATCGAACAAGGTTTTCTCATCCTATTAGGCATTGAACCAGAAGATAATGAAGTGGATATTCAATGGTTATGTAAAAAAATAAGTGGACTACGTGTTTTTGGAGATGAAAATGGGTTAATGAACGTTTCCATTAAAGATATTTCAGGAGAAATAATAGTAGTCAGTCAATTCACTTTACATGCCAGTATCAAAAAGGGCAATCGTCCTTCTTTTATCAAAGCAGCAAAACCAGCTATAGCGATACCATTGTACGAACAATTCGTCAAACAATTAGGAATGGTTTCTGGGCGACCAGTTTACACAGGAGAATTTGGAGCAGATATGAAAGTTGCTCTGGTAAATGACGGTCCAGTTACCATAATGATGGATTCAAAAAACAAAGAATAAAAAGAACACGATCTACTAAAAAAAATCTGTGTAAATCCGTCCAATCCTATCCTACAAGAAATAAAAATTAAAAACATTGCAAAAATTCTACGCCAACGGCAAATTATTATTAACAGGGGAATATCTAGTTTTAGATGGCGCATTGGCAATAGCCTTACCAACAAAATTAGGTCAGTCTCTCACAGTAGAACCAAACAACAAACAAAAATTACTTTGGGAAAGTCAAAATTCCAAAAGTTATCCCTGGTTTCAACATAGTTATACACAATTACATCAAAAAATCAACGATAATCCAATAGCAGAACGCCTTAGAGTCATTTTATTACAAGCACAACAACAAAATCCAAAATTTATTAACAAGTTGGTGGATAAGGTTACCACTAAATTGACGTTTCCACGCAACTGGGGGCTAGGCACAAGCTCCACATTAATACATTTGATAGCTCAATGGGCAAAATGCGACCCTTTCGAATTATTATTTGAAGCATTTGGTGGTTCTGGATACGATATAGCTTGCGCAGGGGCGGATGGTCCTATTAGTTATCAATTACACAAGAATCTCAAGCCCATTTTTGAGCCAATAAATTTCAATCCTAGTTTTAAAGACCAGTTATATTTTGTTTATTTAGATAAAAAGCAGGATAGCAAGAAAGGAATCGCTCGATATAGAGAAAAAGGGAAGGTTTCAGACACAAAAATCCAAAAAATATCCACCTTATCCACCGAACTTATCAACATCCGTGGATTAAAGGACTTTGAAAAATTAATCGTGGAACATGAAAATATTATTTCAGAACTAATCGGTTTTGAAAAAGTAAAAACTATCTATTTCAGTGACTATTGGGGAACTGTTAAATCATTAGGTGCTTGGGGAGGAGATTTTGTTTTAGTAACAAGCGATAAAAGTGAAAAAGAAACTAAAAAATATTTCAACGAAAAGGGATTTAATGTGTTTTTAAAGTATAAGGAGTTAATTTTGTAGTAACTTTGTTTTACCACATAGTCATATCTGTTTCAACACATAGAGAACATAGTTTTCAAGTGAGCTTCAATAGAAAATGTGGACAATTTTGAATATTTAGGTGTCGGCAACCGTCAACTTCCAATAAAAGTCGGAGTAAACAGTATACCGTCAACCATCAATCCTAATAAAAAATGAGTACAGCAACTAAAAGTCCGGTCATGTTATACACCGAACAAACACCAAATCCAGAATCTTTAAAATTTGTAACCAATAAAATGTTGTATCAAGGTACCGCAGATTTTAGAGAAGAAGAATTGGCAAAAGAATGGTCACCAATTGCAACTGCCTTATTCGAGCAACCTTATACCAAAGGGGTTTATGTTTGCAATAATTTTGTAACCATCACAAAGCATATCAATTATGCTTGGGAAGACATCATGTTAAAAGCCAAAAAATTCATCAAAAATTATATTGAAGAAGGTGGAGAAATTATCAATGATGGTTTTGCAGAAGCTATGGCAGAAATCGAAGCAGAACAAGGTGTTGGATACCAATATTCTGGTGATGAAGCAGAATTGGTACAAAAAATTAAAGATTTATTGGATACCTATGTGAAGCCAGCCGTAGAAATGGATGGTGGAAATATTGCTTTTAAGTCTTTTAAAGAAGGGGTAGTTACCGTAATTCTTCAAGGGTCTTGTAGTGGATGCCCTTCATCTACAGTTACTTTGAAATCGGGAATTGAAGGAATGTTGCAGCGAATGATTCCTGAAGTAAAAGAAGTAGTATCTGAAATGGGTTAGTCTTTAGTTATAAATTAGGAGTGATGAGTCATGAGTTTTTACTCTAATCATCCTTAAATAATAAAATAAAAGGCATGGTTCTAAATCATGTCTTTTTTTATGTCTACTTTCGAGTTTTCAAAAAACTAAAAGTTATTCTGTTTACCAACAAACTTATCAACAGATGTTAAAAATTATTTCCTATAATGTCAATGGCATTCGAGCAGCTATAAAAAAAGGCTTAGTAGAATTTATTGCCGCCAATGATTATGACCTAATTTGTATTCAAGAAACCAAAGCTTCACGGGAGCAAGTAGATATGACTGCTTTTGAGGAGTTGGGTTATCAGCATAATTGGTGTTCAGCAGAAAAAAAAGGGTATAGCGGAGTCCTTACTTTAAGCAAGCAAAAGCCTGATTTAGTGGTAAATGGACTAGGAATCGAAGAATATGACAAAGAAGGAAGACTAATTCGGACTGATTTTGGCGAAATTACCTTGTTGAACTGCTATTTTCCGTCGGGTACATCGGGCGATATACGACAAGATTTTAAATACGCATTTCTCAAGGACATTTTTTTATGGATAGCAGCATTAAAAAAAGAAAGGAAGCAGATAATTTTAGTTGGTGACTATAATATCGCCCATACAGAAATGGATATACACAATCCCAAAAGTAAAAATTCCGGATTCTTGCCAGAAGAAAGAGCATGGATGACCAAATGGTTTGCTAGTGGAATGATAGATAGTTATCGACATTTAAATCCAGAAAAAGTAGAATATAGTTGGTGGAGTTATAGAGCCAATGCCCGAGCAAATAATAAAGGTTGGCGGATAGATTATCAATCTGTAACTGAAAATCTAAAAGATAAATTGGTAGAATCTTATCACATTGAATCCGCTCGTCAATCTGACCATTGTCCAGTTTATTTAAAATTAGATATTTAATTCACAAAGAGGCCACAAAAAATAAAAATCGATGGAGACCTATAAAGTTTCCATCGCTTTTTTTTAAAACAGGATTTAAATAATAATATGTCCGCCAATTTTGAATGATGAATATCGTCAAAAATGAATGTATAATTATTTAAATTTAAACTGTTTATAGATATTTAGAGCATCAGATAAAAAAGCGATAAAAATTAGTAAATATCTATTTTCAATCTGATGCTCTATTATTTTTGCACAGTATTGTAGATTCAAAATTGGCGGTGACATTGAAATAATCCTATAAAAATTAATCTTAAAAAAGAATGTAAATTAATATAGTCTAACATCCGTGTCCCTTTAATAATTAGTGGTAAAAATTTAACTGATTTTCAATTTTCAATCTGATGCTCTATTTATTATCAAAAACCTAAATCTATGGAAAATTTATTACCTCTATGCAAGCCAGAACAGAAATCTAAGTAAAATTTACTCCATCCTACCTTTTTTTGAAATTCACAAAATCATTAAAATGTTATCAAAACCCCTTGTAATCACTACGATTTAGGGGTATTTAGTCTTAAAAATCACGTAATCTAATTGTTTAAACGCTTTTTCCTTAAAATATACTGGATAATGATACAGGAAGGCTTTAAATACACGATTCTCAGAGCCATTTTTTTGGAGAAAATTTTGAGTTATCTACAAATGTGGATAACTATGTTAAAAAGTTAATAAGAAATAAAAAATAGTTAGCAACTAGGAAAAAGGTAGTGAGTAAGTGCTTTTTTAGTATTATTTTTCAACATTATATATTTTATATTAGGACGTTTCACGGTTCAAAAGTTTACACTCCTTCATGCAAGTGGTTCACAAACGATGTTTACTCAAGTTAAAAATTTTAACCAGCCAAAATGCTAAAAATTTTTGTCTACTACAAAATAAAATTTACTCACTTTCGCTCAATCATGAAAATTTAAACATGCGCTTAAGCCAAAAACTTGATATATGGTTTTCACTAACAAAAGGAACGAATATTTTATAAAATAATGACAGAGTTATTTAAGAAATAGGTGGATCTTTGTGTTATTATAGTAGGTATTCAAGTCTTTTAATCAACGAAATTAGCATGATTTAATCGTAAATATTCATAAAATGTAGCTGTTAGAATAGTGTATATAACTGTGTAAAAAGATGTGTATTAAGTAAAAGTTCACAACACTTACTCACAAAGGTCTACCCGCGTCTTCATAAAGACAGAGTTAATAACAAAAAGTAGAGCGTCTACTAACAGAATTGAGGTGCATTCTCAATAGTGATAAAACAAAAAAGAACTAATAGAAAAGTTCTCCACTTAATTGTGAAGAAATCTATAAAGCATTGATAATAAAGGCTTTTAGGTATTGATAAAGTGTTAAGAAACAAGCTAAAAAGTTAATAATGAATTCATCAAGGGTAACAAGAAATTAATATTCACAAACTAACACGACTAATGATAAGGAGTTTTTTTTAAAATTTAAATTATAATCCATTAACAATCTATTAGAAGTGTGTATAAAAGTTTAAAATTAAAAGTTTGATATGAGAAAAGAAGTCGTCGAGCAAATCACTTTTTCTAAAGAGAAAGAAGTTTCAAAAAGTCCAATTAGCAAAGCGGTTCGTATTTGGTTGTTCATTGGAGTAGCCATGGTTTTCATGCAAGTGGTCATTGGGGGGATTACTCGTTTAACCGATTCTGGTTTATCCATTACAGAATGGGCAGTTATCCAAGGAACGATTCCACCTTTAAATGAAGCAGAATGGATTACAGCGTTTGACCAGTATAAAGTAGCAGCTAAGAAACAGTACGAGACTATACATGCCGATATGACGCTATCTGGTTTTAAAGTCATTTATTTTTGGGAATTCTTTCATCGTTTATGGGCACGGACCTTAGGTTTTGTTTTTTTATTTCCTTTTATATTTTTCTTATGGAAAAAACAAATTCCTAACTGGTTGTTGAAAAGGTTGGGGATAACGGTCGGCCTAGCCGCAATTGTAGCTACCTTCGGTTGGATAATGGTTGCTAGCGGTTTAAATACAGATAATCGGACATGGGTAAGTGCTTACAAGTTAGTGGGGCATCTATCGCTTGCGACCATTTTATTTGGATATCTAGTTTGGACTTGGTTTATGGCTCGGCAACCAGTTACGGAAGATACCCATTTAAATAAATTTAAAAAATTAGGTTGGGGAATAGTAGGCGTATTGATGCTTCAAATAATTTTTGGTGGATTAATGGCAGGAATGAGAGCAGGTTTAGTGCATCCATATTTTCCATTTTTTGTGGAAGGTAACCGACTTTTGAGTGCCATAAATGGAAGTTCTGCAGAAATTGTGGATTATGAAGGGAGCGCGTCCATTAAAGCTTTTGTTCAGATTTTACATAGAAGTACAGCTTATATACTTTCAGTAATGATAATTTACTTTTTTGTAAAAATTAGAAAAGAACAAATATCAAGTAAACTTAGCTTTGGGAATGCTTTATTATTAGGAATGTTAATTATACAGTTTTTATTAGGGATATTAACAATTGTCAACTGTTTTGGTAGCGTTCCATTAGTTTATGGAGCGATGCATCAGGCTGGAGCCTTAATTTTGCTTGCGATTTTATTATATGTTAATTTTCAATTTAAAGTAAGAAAATCAATACTTTAAATATAAAAATATTTAACTATATGTTAATGAAATGTGCATAAGTAAGTTGATTGTGGATAATGAGTTGTATATGATTTAGTTATCCACATAGTTACCAACATTTGTTGGTAAGTCATTTTTGAAGCTTTTATAGTAGTCTTTTAATCAGACTTTAAAATATAAATATAATTATTATATATTTAATTCAAATGTAAATATAAAATTGGCATGACGAAATAAAAGTGATAAATTTGTGATATGCTAGTTTATAGAGTTTCAACTATTTAATTTCTATAAATTATTATAAATATTAAAACTCACTTTATTTTTTATTAATTACCTAGATGGAATATCAACTTAGGGAAGAAGGAAAATTCAGATATATTGAAACGGAAGGGAAGGGCGAAACACTAATGCTGCTACATGGGCTGTTTGGTGCTTTGAGTAACTTTCAAGGTATCATTAATCATTTTGCAAAAACGCATAATGTAGTAGTACCAATGTTACCTATATTTGACTTGCCAATTAGAAAAGTCGGATTAGAAGGTTTTGTCGACCACGTAATAGATTTTGTTGCGTTCAAAAAATATGGAAAGGTACATGTCTTGGGAAATTCTTTAGGCGGTCATATTTCCTTATTATATGCTTTAGCTAAACCAGCGCAAATTCGTTCTATTACTTTAACAGGAAGTTCTGGTTTATTTGAAAATTCATTAGGGTCTACTTTTCCAAAGCGAGGCAATTATGAATTTATAAAGACCAAGACAGAAGATATTTTCTACAATAGGTCAGTAGCAACAAAGGAATTAGTAGATGAGGTATTTGATACGGTGAATGATAGAAATAAAGCCATAAGAATTGTTACTTGTGCAAAATCTGCGGTGCGTCATAATTTAGGAGATAAATTGTATCAAATCAAAGCACCTACCCTATTAATCTGGGGAAAAGACGACCCAGTTACGCCTAAATTTGTTGGAGAAAAATTTAATGAGTTAATAGATAACTCGCAACTATTTATAGTAGATAAATGTGGTCATGCACCAATGATGGAACGACCAGAAATTTTTAACAAGATTTTAGCAGATTTTCTTATGGAATTGGCTAATCAAAAAGAGACTATATAATTTTTAGATTGGTCAATAAAAAAGCGGTCGTCAAAATATTTTGACGACCGCTTTTTTGGGAAAAGAGTCGAATGTATGCAGCTCGTTCTTTATTATTAATAGACTTTTTAAGCTTGTCCTCTAAATTATCTGCTAGACTACCAATAAGATTGGCTGCTTTTTGTTTTGAGTTTGTTTTTTAGATAAATCTAATTGTAATAGTTGATTAGTTTTATCTAAAAGTAATTTGAAAATTTTTCAGAATTATCTTTAATAATATCTTTTTTATAAAGACATTAAATTCTATTTAGCCTTCAATTCCTTAAAATATTCCTCCACTAAAATCTTATAGTAAGGACGCAATGCAGGAGAAACAGATTTGTACAATTCAATTTCTGATTCTCGTTGTTTAATATATTTTTCTAAAGAAGGCGGTAATTTTCTTTCTTGTTGTGCCGCAGCTTCTGCCTTACGTTTATTGTCAAACTCTCTTTCTCTTTCTGCTTTTTCAGCTTCTAATAAACGAGATAAAATTTGCTCTTGGCGTTTCATCATTTGATTAGTCAATCGTTTATTAACTAAATCTGTTTCTACCTTGTCCATAGCGTCCATGATTTCTTGTAAACCTTGAGCGTCTTTACCTCTACCCTGTTCTTGCATTTTTTGCTTTGCTTCTCGCAGAGCTTTTCTCAAGGCAGCTTGTTTGGCAGCCATTTGTGCAAATTGTTTAGCTTGTCCCTTATCCCCTTTCATTTTCTCCATAGCATCTTTCATTTGCTCCATTTGACTATTCATCTGTTTCTGCCCTTGCGATATTTTATCCATCGGAATTTTCCCACTTTTTCCAGACTTTCCACCAGGCTTAGAACACATCTGATTGCCAGACATCATACTGGACATCTGTTGTTGCATTTGGTCCATTACTTCACTTAACATCAATGCCAAATCGTTTACATTTTTCATCGTACGTTGCTGATGGTCAGTAGCTTGTGGTTTTTTACGTTCTTCTAATTCTTCCAAACTAGACTTCATATTAGTATTAATTTCTGTTACTTTTTCTGTAACAAAAGATTCTATTTGGAAAACTCGCTTACTCAATTCTTGTAAGCTATCTTCAATTAATTTGAAGTCATCTTTTAGCTTATATTGTTGCTGCACATCGGCTACATACTTTGGCGTATTAATCGTATTCGCCCGTACTTCATTGATTAAGTCTTCTTGGTCAAAAGATAAGCCGACTAAATTTTCTAATAATTGTCTCAAGGCAGCCATGTCCTCTTCCATTTGTTCCATCTCTCCAGACTGCATACCTTGCTGCATCTGACCCGCCATTTGCTTCATTTTTTCAGCAGCTTTTTTCTGGGATTTAGCAGCTTTCTTATTTTGCTGTTGCTGCATTTGCTGCTGACTTTGCTGCATATCTTGCTGTGCATCTTCCATCTGCTCCTGCTGATCTTCCATCTGCATTGGCTTATCTAACTCCTTATTTTTTTCTTGTAATTCTTCCGCTTTTTTCTTAATCTCCTCTAATTTTTCTTGAATCTCTTTTTGTTCTTTTTGTAATTGCTCTTGAGATTTTTTCTCACCATCCTTTTTCTCTCCGTCTTTTTGGTCACTATCTTTATTCTCCTCTCCGTCTTTTTGGTCGTCAGATTTTTCTTCTCCTTCGTTTTGCTCTCCTTCATTTTCTTCCTCTTCTCCTTTTTTCTCTTCTCCTTCTTTATTTTCCTCTTCTTCAGACTTATCTTCTTTTTGTTCTTCCTCTTTCTTTAATTCTTCATCAGCTTGTTCTGTTTCTTCGGCTAATTTTTCTTGTTCCTCCGCTAACTTATTAAGCTTATCGATTTGCTGTTGCATTTCATGTTCCATTTCTAATTGCTTGAACAATTCTTCTAATTGTTCCAAGTTTTTCTCCATCTGCTTTTCGCTCATTTCCATATCCTCCATCATTTCTAAAGCATCTTCCTTGTCCATTTTTTGCAAGAGTTCTTCCATTTTCTCCATCAATTCTTTCATCTCATCTGTCATCAACTCATCAAACTTTTTCTGTAGTTGTTCTTGTTTTTCTTGAATTTGCTCGTTTGGTTTGTTATTTTCTTGATTTTTAAGATTTTCCTCAAAGTCTTTTTTAGCGTCCTCAATCATTTTTTCCAACTCCTTTTGGCGCTCTAATAATTTTTCTAATTCTTTTTTATCCTGCCAATTGAGTTCTTTTTTCTGTAAGATTTCTTCTCTTATTTTCTTCATTTCCTGCTGCACTTTCTTACTTTCCTCTAAAGATTTTTCTAAATTATCCTTAATATCTTCATTATTTTGCTCAGCTTGTGCTTCCAACTCTTCCAAAGTAGGCATAGCAAAAATCATCATATTTGTACGAGCAGATTTACTACCGTTGATGGCATCATTATCAAAAATCTCGAAATAGTAAGTTACTTCATCTCCCGCTTTTAGTTCTAAATCGTTCAAATCCCAAGTATGATTATATTGAGTTTGCTTGGCATCAGGTTTTTTCATTTTGACAGTCGTCAATTCTCCCTGTCTACCACTTTCATTATTGATTCGATAATTAAAAGAAAGGCCCAAAAGACCATAATCATCAGCAGCGTCACCAACAAAGAAAAATAGTTTATTATTCAAACTATCCACAAATTTCTCTACATTAATAGTAGGATATTGGTCAGGAATCACCGTGATTCGGTAAGAAATAGAATCTGCATTTGGTAATAATTCATTAGAAATAAATAATTTATAACTTTCGTCTTTTAATGCTTTCTTTTTGTGTGTAAATAGTTTATCACTAAATCTAGTAATTGCCTCCCCTTCCTTATTACTAGAAAAAAGGATGTTGATATTATCTGTATGTTGTGCATTAAAAATCCAATCAATGTTTGTACCTAAAGGTAAAACCAGATCTCCAATATTTGATAATTCTTCATCTTTTCTTTGGGTATATGCAGGATAATCCAACTTTATATCAAAGCCTAAAATATTTGGTTTAGCTAAGACATCTAAAGTAAAATTATCTGATGCTACCCCACTAGAAAATAAATTAAAATCTGTTTTTTTCTGGACATTACTAAACTGATACGAGAATTTACCCGCTTCCTCTTTATTTAGGCGATATTTGTAATTATCAATATCGATATAAACTTCATTAGGAAGCACCTCCCCTTCTACTTCTACATTCAAGGTATAATCACCAAACTGAACAACAGTTAAATCTTCCGCATCTATTTTAAAATGAAAAGGAGCGGGTCGTTCAAATTTTGTATCATTATTAATTAAACGATTAGAGCTATCCGTAATCATACTTGGAGCAGCAATCAGCATCATTAATAATAATAAAAGTGGCGGTAAAGCATACCGCAAATATTTTTTATTATTCGTTAAATCAATGGCCGATTTGAAAGGCACCAATTTAATTTTTTCAGTTTTTTGATTAATACTAGCATTAATTAATGCTGCGTTATCAGATTTATCTGCCTGATTTTTTAATTGAAGGACATTTAATAATTTATCCTTGACATCACCGAAGTGATTACCAATAACTTCTGCCGCTTGTTCGTGAGAAATAACTTTTCCTAAATTAAAATATTTTAATAAAGGCAGAATAACCCAACCAATCAGTGCTGCTGCACTAATCCCAACGAAGGAATAAAAAAGTCCTTTCCGAACACCTGTATCAAAATAGAAAAAATGTTCTAAGGTATTAATAGCGATAAAGAGCAATAGAATTAATCCAATGCAATACAAGCCACCTCGAATCAATTGATTGACATAAAACTTACGAATAAACTGGTCAAGTTTGGTAATCAATAATTGATAATTATCCTTTTGATTTGCCATGATATGAATATTTATAGAAGTCGGTGAAATTCAGTACTTTATATTATAACGCAAAAAATGGATTCACGTTATTAAATGACCGCATTAAAATAACCCTTTTTATAAATAAAAGATTATTACATAAAGGTTTTTAACATTTGGTTGTGAAAATGGGGACAGAAATACTAAATAACTATTGCAAATACTATACTAAATTAGGAGAAAAGAAGTTGCTAAAATGGGGAAGGAATAAAGGGAATGCTGTATGCTTACCTATGACTTAAGTAAGCATACAGCAAAAATAGTTATTGTCGAGGAATTTTAATAAAATATTGTTTCCCTGATTTATTAGCTAAATAAGTAGAAATCAACCAAGGATTATATAATTTTAGCTTTCGATACGAAATGCCATACTTTTGTGCAAAATCACCTAAGTTTGGAATCGTTGTATTGACTTCGACAACAGCATAATCATTTAAAGGTTGGTAACCTTCCGTCCCAAGATTAAATCCAAAATCTTCTGGATTTTGCATAATCTCTTTGAAAGCAACTATTCTAAATAAATAACGAGCGGTTTCTTGATTTAAATTTAAATCATAAAAGGTATTAGCCCTTTGTGCTGCAATTTCTTTTTTTAATCTAGTCTGTCCAACATTATAAGCAGCAGCAGCTAAAGTCCAACTGCCCATTATTTTTTTCAATTTTAAGATGTGCTTACAAGCAGCACGAGTAGCTATTTCTATATGGTACCGTTCATCTACCGTAGCCGTAACTTCCATCCCATAATCTTTTGCGGTAGGGCGCATAAATTGCCAAAACCCTCTAGCCCCAGCAGGAGAAACCGCATTGCTCAAATCACTTTCTGCGACCGCCACATATTTGAAATCGTCGGGTACGCCATTTTCTGCTAATATTTGTTCAATCATAGGAAAATATCGTTGAGCTTTTTTAAGATTCAACATATTTTTTCCATGCCGATAAGAATTTTCCGTCAATTCTCTATCCAATCTTTCCTTAGCATCAAAATTATGCATAGGTACCTCCTCCCCTGCAAAGTCAAAATATTTATTCAAATTGACTGGATTGATTACTTGAGGTAATTTTTGGGTATCCAAAGAAGTGGTTGCTGCTAAAGATTTTTCATCATTAGAGCTAGTATAAGAAGCAAAAAGTGCAAAAGTTAGGAATGCAGCTACAGCAATTGAATAGTAAGAAATTGATTTCATATCATTTTAGTTTTACATCACAGTTGTTCATTTAATCTGTTGTTAATAGTATGCCAAATTAATAAAAATTGAAAAATATTGTTGTTTTTTAGAAAAGAGTGTTTAAAATTAAAGCTAGGGGTAAAATTTTGGAGAATTTTCACATATAATTAATTATTATATTTTTTATATAAATTTAAAGTAAGAGCCGACGAAAAAATAAGTTCCGCATTTTTCAAATAGGAACCCGTACGGGTGAACCTCGAAGAGGATGGGCTGCTTTGTAATGGGTTGAAAACCTATGATAAAAACATTCAATTGAAAAATCAAATGCGGAAGTTATTTTTTCGTTATTAAGTTGGAAGACCGAAATAAATTAAGCAAATAATTTTAATCAAAATTGACATAATTAGCTGTCTGTCAACATTTTGACGAGTCTGACTTCTGACAGATTTATCGGTCTTAAATCTGACCTCTCACTTACTAAGTCATTTTAATTTTGGCTTTTTATATAAAGGAACAGTAGAGCAAGGTTCTCCATACATAATACTTTTAGCAAGGGGTTGTAGCAAACGAGTTAAGTCAACATAAGCAGAAATAGGAACAGGTTTATTGCTACAGCCTTTAATAATCAATAATTTATTTTCATATTGGCTAGTATCTAATTGACTGAGCGCATGAGAAAAATATTGTTTATAAAAAGCTTCTTCTGTTCCTTGAAAAACAGAGGCAGCAATAGGCGTTGCATAGATAGTCACCAGCATATATGCCCAAACAGGGATAATGGCATCGGTAGAACAAGTGATTAGTAAGTGCTTATTTTCATAGGAAGACCAATTTAAGTCTTTTAATGCTTTTCTAAAGTCTTTTTCTTTTAGAATTAACTCCATAAAAAGAAAATCCTTTAAGTCAAAGACCGCAATTTCTTCTTTAGGAAAAAAGTCTTCCAAGTTCAAAGTAATTAATCCACTTGCTGCAACTCTATTGACTAAGGGTTTACTATCCATAATTTTATGATTTCTATACAACTATTTTAAAAAGCAATGCACCTACTAATAAATACATTAAATGAGTAGAATAGGTTTATGATTGTTTGTTTTTCTTTGTTTAAATTGACTAATAATAATGTTAAATAACTTCAAATGACAGACAATTTTCAATTTAACAAATTTTTAACGGGAAAAAGATGCTAAAGACCAACAGACAATTATTAACTATGCGTTAAAAACAGGAAGTTTGTAATCAAAAATTATAAGAAGAAAAGAAAAATTGTCAATTCTTCTAAAAAACACTTAATTTTGCGTGCTTATGATAAATAGATATAGATTAAGCTTTTTATTTGGGATACTAATTTTGTTCGGAGCTTGTCGAAGCGAATTTGAAAAAATTCGGACAAATCCAGACCCTAAGTTTCTAAAAGCAAAAGCGTTCGAATATTACGAGGCAGGAGATCATCAAAAAGCGCAAACACTTTTTGAGTTAATCATCAATAATGTAAGAGGGCAAGCAGATGCAGAGAATGTCTACTTTGCATATGCCTATACACATTATCATCAAGAAAAATTTGTTTTAGCGTCGTATTATTTTAAAAACTTCGTATCTACTTATGGCAATAGTGCGTATAAGGAGGAAGCGGAGTTTATGTCTGCCTACTCTCATTATAAGTTGTCTCCAATTTACAGACTAGAGCAATCTTATTCAGAAAAAGCAATCGATGGTTTTCAATTATTTATTAATACATATCCTAAAAGTGAAAGAGTAAAAGAAGCAAATACCTTAATTGATGTAATGCGAAAGAAAATAGAGGCAAAATCATTAGCAGAGGGTCAATTATACTATGATATAAAACAATACCAGTCAGCAACACAAGTTTTTGAAAATGTATTAAGAGATTATCCTGATTCTAAGGATGCGGAAAAAATTCGTTATTTGGTAGTTAAAGCACATTATCTATTAGCAGAAAATAGTGTTTACGAGAAACAAGAGGAACGATTAAATGAAACAGTTAAAAAAGCAGATGCCTTTTTAGATAAATACACAGGAAGTACTTATAAAGACGAGATTAAAAAATTCAAAGCAGATTCTAATAAAAGTCTAAAAAAATTCAAAAATGTCAGACATAAAAACAAAAGTTCAAGGGCTTGACCCTAATATTCGAGCTAGAAACGTAAAAGATTTAGCGGCAAATACAGGTAATATCTACGAAGCTTTGGCTATTATTACAAGAAGAGCTAAAATGCTATCTATAGATTTGAAGCATGAGTTGCACCAAAAATTAGATGAGTTTGCGGTAAGTTCTGATACGATTGAAGAAATTCATGAAAATAAAGAGCAAATCGAAATCTCTAAATTTTATGAGCGTTTGCCAAATCCAGTATTGATTGCAATGAATGAATATAATGAAGGAGAATTGCATCACCGATATGGAAGAGAGGACAAAGACAATAGAGGAGGTAGAGATAACAGAGGAGGAGGAAATAATAGATTTTAAGTAAAAGTCTATGTTAAAATATAAAAGTCCAAATTTCTACGGAGATTTGGACTTTTTTAGTTTCTATTTTGCAGAAGAAAAGTAAATTTCTCTCTATTATACACTTTTTGAAAACGCCGCCTACAGCTGCTAAAACAAGGGGTTTGAGATGAGTAAATCTTGATTTTTTATTCGCACGTAGCGTAGCGAAGTGCGTGATTTAGCAAAAAGTGTACGGTAATGAATTAAATTTTATAAGATATATGCTAGGATTAAAAGGTAAGAAAATATTATTAGGGATTACAGGAAGTATAGCAGCTTATAAATCAGCTTCTTTGGTAAGACTACTCATTAAAGCAGGTGCAGAAGTACAGGTATTGATGACCCCTGCTGCCACAGAGTTTATTACCCCTTTGACGATTTCTACCCTTTCCAAAAATTCAGTTCATGCAGATATTGCGACGGATGCTAGTTGGAATAATCATGTCGAATTAGGCTTATGGGCAGATGTGATGTTAATAGCGCCTTTGACCGCTACCACTTTGGCAAAGATGGCACATGGCTTCTGTGATAATATTTTAACTGCGGCTTATTTATCTGCGAAGTGTCCAGTTTTTGTAGCGCCAGCAATGGATTTAGATATGTGGAAACATCCTTCTACCCAAAATAATATTGAGCAAATTAAAACCTACAACAACAAAATAATTCCAGTGGGACATGGAGAGTTAGCGAGTGGATTAGTAGGCGCAGGTAGGATGGCTGAGCCAGCAGATATCGTTGCATATCTAACAGCATATCTAAGTGATAAGAAAGAATTAGCAGGCAAAAAAGCCATTGTAACCGCAGGACCAACTCATGAACCCATTGACCCTGTTAGATTTATTGGGAATCGGTCTTCAGGCAAAATGGGAATAGCTATTGCGGAAGCCTTAGCTGCCAAAGGAGCAGAGGTAGAATTAATTTTAGGCCCAACTCATTTATCAACGGATGTATCAGGAATTCAAACGACTAATGTGCAAACTGCGGAAGAAATGTATGAAGCGGCGACTAAGTCCTTTTCCAAGTGTTCTATAGCCGTTTTAGCAGCAGCTGTGGCAGACTATCGACCAGAAACCGTAGCTAATAAAAAAATTAAAAAGAAAGCAGGTGGAATGACTATTCCCTTGGCTAGAACGCAAGATATAGCTGCTTCTTTAGGTAAAAAGAAGAAAAAAAATCAACTAGTTGTAGGTTTTGCATTGGAAACGAATAATGAATTAGAAAATGCCAAAGGCAAATTGGTGAAGAAGAATTTTGATATGATTGTATTAAATTCTTTGCAGGACAAAGGTGCAGGTTTTCGACATGATACTAATAAAGTGAAAATTATTTCTGCAAAAGCCATAAAGGATTTTCCTTTGAAAACGAAGAAAGAAGTGGCAGTAGATATAGTAAAGGAAATTATTGATTTTAAGAAGTAAGTAATAGGATAAAAATCATTATTAATTACAGATTATTTTTAAACAATTGAACAAGTAGAATTGCAAATAAATAGAAAATATTATTTTTTAGCGATAAAAAAAGCAATCAACCTCAAATTGAAGCATGAAATCCATAAAAATTTGAGAAAGTGAAAAACTATAAAAAATGTATAAAATAGACTAATATCCTTTCAAAAAGTCAAAAATCAACCGTACCCCAACACCTGTTCCTTCCTTTGTCCGATAACTATCCGCAGCTCGTAAAAAAGCAGGTCCAGCAATATCAAAATGCAACCAAGGGTAATCCGTGAAATGTTCCAAAAATTTGCCCGCAGTAATTTGTCCGGCAGTAGGTCCGCCAATATTTTTTAAATCGGCAATATTTGATTTTAAAGCATTGCCATATTCCATCCAAAGGGGAAATTCGACCAATCTTTCGTAAACATTTTCTCCGCTATTTTCCAAATTTGATTTAACTGTTTTTTCCGCTGTTCCCATATAGCAAATAGCATGTTGCCCCAAAGAACGCACTGCTGCACCTGTCAAAGTTGCAAAATCTAGTACCAATTCAGGGTCATATTTTTTAGCATAATGCAAAGCATCAGCCAATATTAATCGTCCTTCGGCATCGGTATTAAGCACTTCTACCGTTGTGCCATCATACATAGTGATTACATCTCCTGGCAAATAGGCTTCATTTCCAACTCGATTATCCGTAGCAGGAACAAGTACAATTAGGTGAATAGGTAATTTTGCCTTAGCTACAGCAATCATTGCACCAATGACTGTAGCGGCTCCTGCCATATCGCATTTCATCATATCTAAAGAACCTTGCGTGGGTTTTAGATTGATGCCTCCTGTATCAAAAACAACTCCTTTGCCAACTAAGACTACAGGTTTGGTATTTTTAGCTTCGGGGTGTTTATAGGATAAAATAGAAAATCTAGGAGGGGCAAAACTTCCTTTATTGACGGCTAAAAGGCCACCCATTTTCAATGCTTGAATTTTAGGTTTATCAAGTGTTTCTACATCAAAGCCATATTCCTGCCCCAAAGCTTCAATTTCTTCTCCTAATTTTTCGGCGGTCAAATAAGACTGAGGTTCATTGACTAAATCTCTAGCTTTATAAGTAGCGTATAAAACCGCTTCCAATTGTTCCAAGGCAGGTTGGGCAATTTCAGTAGCTAAAATATTAATGGTTTGTGCACCTCTCATCGCTTCTTCTCTCCCACTCAAATATTTATTAAATTGATACCCACCAAGGATCATTCCTTCGACATATTCAGCGAGGTGATTTTTTCCACTTTTATTTAAAATTGTTAGCGCGTCAATTTTATAATGTGAAATCGTCGTAATAATTTCATTTCCTGCACGTCGATTGGCTTCTTTTTGAGCGACAATCGTATCTACAATTTGAACAAAATGTACTAAAATTCCCTGAGCACCTTTTGGAAAAAAGACATGGTTGATGTTATTACTTGCGGCATGCGATAAATAGGCTTTTTCGGAAGCAGTAAGAAATTTACCTGCCCAAAGTAAATCCTCTTGGTTGGATAAAATAAGTAAATTATCTGTTGGTTTTGGGGACTCAATTCGTTGTAGTTTGAAGCTCATTTTGTGTGTAGGTTTGTATATAAGTACCAACACACAATTATATTTAATTTTCAGCGGCCTCTTTTGTCGCTATTTTCCTCCAAAAAATAAACCCATAACGGTGCTATGACTTGATTTTTTGAA
The DNA here is from genome assembly GCA_964392805.1 of uncultured Saprospiraceae bacterium. Lineage (GTDB taxonomy): Bacteria > Bacteroidota > Bacteroidia > Chitinophagales > Saprospiraceae > JAFMDF01. Next base: position 41,172 of record CAYMSC010000001.1, on the reverse strand, counting down.
GAAAACTAGCAAAAAAATAGTCTCCCTGAAATTTTAAACTAATTATGAGTTGGTACTTATCGTAAGTATAAAGCAGCATAGAGCTACTATATTTGTATCTTTGCTAAGTTGTTTAAAGGAAAAATAGACTAATTGTTTCTATTAAACAGCTTTTTGTGTAAACTAGTTAGCGAAGCGTATAAAGGATGAAAGATAGCAGGAAACAACTTCGTTTTTAGAAGATACCTTCTACCTTCTACCCTTCTGCCTTTCGCCATATAAACTCAACGCTTGAAAGCTAAAAAATCGTATGGTCAACATTTTTTAACAAATGAAGACCTTTCAGAAAGAATTGCAGGAAGTTTGCAATTAACCGATACCTACAAAAAAGTATTGGAAGTCGGTCCGGGACAAGGAATGTTGACAAAATATTTATTGAAGCACGCCTTTGAATTAGTGGTTGTGGAAGCAGATAGAGACATGGTTTTTCATTTGAAGAAACATTATCCACAATTAGCAGGACAAATCATTCAGGAAGATTTTCTGAAAGTGCCTTTAGATACTTTTTTCAAAAATGAAGTTTTTGGCTTAATTGGAAACTTTCCTTATAATATTTCCAGTCAGATTTTATTTAAAATGCTGGATTATAAAGCCCAAATTCCAGAAATGGTCGGTATGTTTCAAAAAGAGGTAGCTGACAGGGTCATTGCGCCACCGGGCAGCAAAACTTATGGCGTGATTAGTGTATTAATACAAGCGCATTACAGCGGAGAATTATTATTTGATGTGGACAGAGGGAACTTTAATCCACCACCAAAGGTTCAATCAGCGGTAATCCGATTGACACGCCGAGATGATTTTGACTTGGGCTGTGATGCAAAATTATTCAAACGTATCGTAAAACAAACCTTTGGTCAACGTCGGAAAATGATGAGAAATACAATGAAATCATTTTCCAAAGACCCTGATTTTTTATCAAACCCATTTTTTACCCAAAGACCAGAACAATTGTCTTTAGAAGATTTTATACAGGTCACCAAATGGGTGGAAGAAATAAGGGAGTAAAGAAATGTAAAATTTTAAATTACAAATCTAAAATCTAAAAATATTAGAAATTAGTAATTTAAGATTTTAAGCTGGTAAGCTTATTTTTTCTGCGTTTCTAGTATTCGGCAATCAATCATTTTCATTAACTTTGTTATAATTTAGAGTAAAGATTAGAGACCGTTCTACTGAGAGAATAGAGACTTTACCAAGTTGAAACGGCTAATTTAAGTGAAAGGTAAATCTCAATTCCGTTTACGGAATAGTCTCTACACTCTATTCTACAATAATTTAAAATTACATTCGACATGAGTTTAGAAGCAAAAATTGCGACAGATTTAAAGACAGCAATGCGCGCAAAAGACAAAGCTGCGTTGAGAAGTATTAGAGCTATTAAAGCGCAAATTTTATTAGCCAAAACAGATGGTAGTGGTAAAGATTTAGATGAGGCTGCAGAAGTCAAAATGTTGCAGAAAATGGTCAAGCAAAGAAAAGATTCTTTAAGTATTTTTGAAAAACAAGATAGAGCGGAATTAGCTCAAACAGAAAGAGAAGAAATTGCAGTCATCGAAAGATATTTGCCAAAGCAAATGGATGAGGGAGAATTAACGACCTTTTTACAGGATGTTATTGCCAAAACAGGTGCTTCTTCTATGAGGGATATGGGAAAAGTAATGGGCATGGCTTCTAAGCAATTAGGTGGAAAAGCAGATGGTAAGACTATTTCATCTATTGTTAAAAAATTATTAGGATAAAAAAGAGGTCAGAGGTCAGACCATCCATTATATGGATTGTCAGAAGTCAGATAGGTTTCGTTTAAAACGACAAGTATCTGATTTCTGACAGCGAAGCGGCTTGACTTCTGACAATTATCAAAGATAATGGTCTGACTTCTAAAAACTACATATGGCAGCAGCTACTACCTATAATATAAAACTAGAGCAATTTGAAGGGCCGTTTGACCTTTTACTTTTCTTCATTGAAAGAGACGAGCTAGATATTTATAATATTCCAATTACCAAAATAACGGATGATTTCTTGGCGTATATTCGGCAGATGGAAGCTTTGAATATCGACTTAGCTAGTGAATTTATATTGGTAGCAGCTACCTTGATGCGGATTAAGGCGAAGATGTTGATTCCTCGAAAGCCCGTGGATGAGGAGGGTAATGAGATTGACCCTAGAGAGGAATTGGTACAACGGCTATTAGAATACAAGCGTTATAAATCTGTCTTGGATGATATGCGAGCGATGGAAGAAAAACGGTCGAAGCAAGAAGATAGGGGAAATATTTCGAGCGAATTAAAAGTCATTGCCAATAAGGCCTTGGTTGACGTAGAGTTAGAATCACTCACTTTATTTAAGATATTAAAGACTTTTGAAAAAGTGATGGACCGTTATGAAGATGAAAACCGCAAAAAGAAAATTCATACTGTAGTAGATTATAATTATACGATTCAAGGACAACAAATATTTATTTTGTCGAAATTGAAAAAAGGGGTAAAAACAGGCTTTGTAAGCATTTTTGGAAAATGCGAGAATAGAGTGCATGCCATTGTTACTTTTTTAGGCCTATTGGAATTACTGAACTTGGATAAATTACAGATTATTCAGGGAGAGGGGATTAATAATTTTTGGTTGACTTTGTAATATTGATTTTTTAATCAACCCTCAAAAGCCGTCAACCCATCCAAACTCTTACTATTTTTCAACTTCCGATATTCCACTAAAGCTTCCTCCCCTTTATTATCTACCCATTTTTTCATCGTATCTCTATCTTCTTTAAATTCATAAAAAGGAACGGTATAACCACAAGAATCAGAAATCCGAGTTAAGGTAGCTTTGATAATCGAGCGGGCACTCAAATATTCAGGAAAGTGTACTTTCATCGCTTCAAATTCAGGAGTATCTCTTTCAAAAACTTCCCCTTTTCCGTACAATCGAACTAATTTAGGCGGACCATCAAAAGCACAAAACAAAAAGGTGATGCGTTGATTTTCTTTTAGGTGAGCAATTGTTTCTGCACCACTACCTGTCAAATCTAGGTAAGCTACTGTAGTCTCATCCAAAATCCGTAAAGAATCTAAGCCTTTTGGAGAGATATTGACTAAACCTTCTTGTGAAAGTGGAGCAGTACTAACAAAAAATAACTTTTGTTTTTCGATGAATATTTTGAGATGTGGTGTGATAGTTTCGTAAACTTTGCCCATAATAAAAGATTTTAGGATGAATAGTTATGGATATAAACAACCTAATAAGGCAAAATGATTCCTTGAAAAGTATTATTTTTTTGTAATTACTTTTTCTTTTAATTTCTCTAATTTTGATATAATGTCTTCTAAATCTTCTTTTATTGCTTGCTTTTCTGAATCATTCAAATTAGCCTCTTTTATATCTGAGGGTAACTTTGAAATATTAAGACCTAAAGCATCTATATCAACAGCAATTTTCAAATTATTTTTCATGAGTAAAGTTTTAAATTATGTCAAAAGTAATGCTAAATTAGGTCTCATCTATTTATAGATTAAAACATAAAAAAGTCATAAAAAGGTTTACGCCTTTCAGCGACAAAAGAAAAATCCGTAAATTTACACCATGTTAGAAAAGAAGAGACCTGTAACAGATTGGCTGCCAATTACCAAAAAAGAGGTAGAGATGAGAGGCTGGGAAGAATTAGACATTGTGCTAATCTCTGGGGATGCGTATGTGGACCATCCTGCATTTGGTACGGCGGTAATTGGTCGAATATTAGAAAGTGAAGGTCTGCGCATTGGGGTTGTGCCACAACCAAACTGGCAGGACGACCTGCGGGATTTCAAAAAAATGGGGAAACCTAAATTATTTTTTGGGATTACTTCGGGCTGTATGGATTCAATGGTTAATCACTACACGGCTAGTAAAAGAAAGCGATCTACGGATGCTTATACGCCTGGTGGTGCAGCGAATTTTAGACCAGACTACGCAACGGTTGTTTATTCTAAGATTCTAAAAAAATTATATCCAGATGTTCCTGTTTTAATTGGAGGAATAGAAGCATCCTTGAGAAGAGTGACGCACTACGATTATTGGGCAGATAAATTATTTCCGAATATTTTGGAAATGAGTGGGGCAGATATGCTAGTCTACGGAATGGGCGAAATGCCTTTAAGAGAGATTTTACGTTTGTTAAAAAGAGGCGTTCCTTTTCATTCATTAACTACGATTCCTCAAACGGCTATCAATAGACCTCAGGCAGATGGCTTGCCTAAAAATAAATCGTGGGAAGATGTTTATTTAAGTTCTCATGAAAAATGCACTAGAGATAAGCGGTCGTTTGCTGCGAATTTTAAAATTGTTGAGCAAGAATCTAATAAAGTAAAAGCAAGACGAATTATTCAAGAGACAGGGGATAATCATTTAATTGTAAACCCACCTTATCCGCCGATGACAGAGAAAGAGATTGATACTTCTTTTGATTTACCTTATACCAGATTACCGCATCCAAAATATGCCAAAAGAGGGTCGATTCCAGCTTATGAAATGATTCGATTTTCCATCAATATGCACCGAGGTTGTTTTGGTGGCTGTAGTTTCTGTACGATTTCTGCGCACCAAGGAAAATTTATAGCGAGTCGTTCGGAGAAGTCCATTATGAAAGAAGTAGAGGCGGTTACAGAAATGCCAGATTTCAAAGGATATATTAGTGATTTGGGTGGACCTTCTGCCAATATGTACCGCATGAAAGGCAAGGTACAATCCATCTGTGATAAATGTGTTAGCCCGTCTTGTATTCATCCCGTAATTTGTAGTAACCTTGATACTTCTCACAAACCACTAACGGAACTTTATAAAAAAGTAGATGCTAATCCAAAGGTCAAAAAAGCTTTTGTTGGTAGTGGAATCCGATATGATTTATTAGCAGATACTTATAATAAAAATTCGGATGGTAGTGGAGAAGAATATATGGAACAATTAGTGACCTGTCATGTCAGTGGCCGATTGAAAGTAGCGCCAGAGCATACTTCTGATGCAACGCTAAAAGTGATGCGGAAACCTTCGTTTAAGCATTTCCATGATTTCAAAAATAAATTTGATAGAATTAATAAAAAACATGGTTTAAATCAGCCATTGATTCCTTATTTTATTTCTAGTCACCCTGGGTCGAATGTAGAAGATATGGCAAACTTGGCAGCCGAGACCAAAGACATGGGTTTCCAATTGGAACAAGTGCAAGGATTCACGCCGACACCAATGACCGTAGCAACGATTATTTATTACACAGGACTTCATCCATATACTTTACAACCCGTTTATACCGCTCGTTCTAAGCAAGAAAAAAAGAACCAACACTTATTTTTCTTTTGGCACAAACGAGAAAATCATCAGCAAATTCGAGAGAAGTTAAAGAGTATTGGTAGAGAAGATTTAATTGAAAAGTTGATTGCAGATAAGCGCAAGCATCAGAAGAGAGAAGTGCTAAAAGGACGGGTTAGAAATTCTAATAGCAATAAAAAAAGGCGTTTTAAGAAAAGAAAATAAAATCAGTCACTCTTTCCATTCTCTTGTAAGAAAATGCCACCATTTCCGCTCATCAGCATTTGCATAATAATTCCAGAATTGTTGATTTAAGGTTTTGACATATTCTGCTCCAAAAATAGATTTCTCTTTTCGGTCATTCTTACCTTTATTATAGTCTCTTCTATAAATATGAGGAAAAGGAGATTCTAATGGAATAAAATCTTTATCTACGGTAGCATCTTTGGCCAAATTGGATGTTCGTAAAACACTTGGTTTGTGGACAAAGAAATTTCTGCCTTCTAAATTCCCGTCTTCTTTATTAAGAAAAATATTTTTGTAATTCCCACTTTTTAAATGTGTTCCTGATGTATCATCCATAAAAAGCACTTCCGAAAAATCGTAATGTTTTCTAAAACTTTCTTGAATTTGAGTTGGGGCTATATTGCTTTCGTTTTTAGCTTTAGTTAATTCTTCTGTTAGCCATAATCGTTTTTTTTTATTCGTTTCTCTTTTTAGCAGACTTTCCAAGGTATCAATCTTCTTTTGAAAAGTTGGGATAGAAACAATGAGTATCCCTTCTTTTAATTCCTTAATAGCTTTTCTTGCTCTTTTTCTATGTTCCTTTTGAGAAATTCCCACTTCGGAGATTCCTACAATTAAAATTATAGCGAGAAAGCACTTCAAAAAATACTTCATTTCTCTGTTAATTTTTGGTTAAAACCTTTAATCAAATCCTAATACAAAAATAGAACATTTTAAATTAGCGCAGCTTTCTAAAAAATTAAGCATCTTTGTTATACTTTTTAACAAAATCGCATACTGAATATCTAGTAAAAAACATTATTTTTGCCTCTCTTTAACAAAATCAATAAATTAGTCATTGTAATTTCAGTTTTTTCTTTCCCTTAGGTTAGAAAAGAGGATTATTCAAACGGACTACAAAATTTGTCAAAGAAAGATTTTTACGATTCTTTCCAATATTCAGATACAATAAAATAAAACACCCAAGTATATGCAATCTGTGGATATTGAAGCACTAAATCAACAAATCTATATCGAAAGTGCTTTTGTAGAAAAATTAAATGAAGCGACTGCCAAAGTTATTGTTGGTCAAAATTATATGATTGAGCGATTGATGCTCGGCTTATTAGCGAATGGGCATGTATTACTAGAAGGTTTACCTGGTTTAGCAAAGACATTGGCAATTAAAACACTTTCCAGTGCGGTAAATGCGAAGTTTAGTCGAGTGCAGTTTACACCTGATTTATTACCAGCAGATATCATCGGTACGATGATTTTCAATCCTAGTAAAAATGAGTTTACGGTTAGAAAAGGGCCTATTTTTGCTAATTTTGTTTTAGCAGATGAAATCAATCGGGCGCCAGCTAAAGTACAAAGTGCTTTATTAGAAGCAATGCAAGAAAGACAAGTGACGATAGGGAATGATACCTTTAATCTAGATCAACCTTTTTTAGTCTTAGCTACACAAAACCCAATCGAACAAGAAGGGACGTATCCTTTACCAGAAGCGCAGGTTGACCGTTTTATGCTAAAAGCAAAAATTACCTATCCAAACAAAGAGGAAGAAAGAGAGATTATGCGTAGGAATATAAAAGGGGATTTTGAAAAGATAGAAGCAGTGGTCAAAACAGAAGATATTCTGCGCGCGCGAAAAACCGTTCGTAAAGTATATATGGATGAAAAGATAGAGCAATATATTTTAGATATTGTTTTTTCTACTAGAGACCCTAAAGCTTACGGAATGAGTGATTTAGCACATTTAATCAATTATGGTGGTTCTCCTAGAGCAAGTATTAATTTAGCGATGGCATCAAAAGCATATGCTTTTATGAAAAGACGAGGCTATGTGATTCCAGAGGATGTAAGAAATATTTGCCATGATGTGATGCGACACAGAATAGGCTTGACCTACGAAGCAGAAGCAGAAAATATTACGCAAGAAGATATAATTAGTAAGATTTTAAATACTGTTGAAGTTCCTTGATTTAGATTTAGGAACTTTGAAAAATAAAAAATCTAAAAAGAAATAAAATAATTCCACTTATAAGCAACTCCCACATTTAGCTAAACAAGCAAAGAACAACCATGAAACATTTCATTAAGATACTTGTGGGAGGGGTATGCCTCTTATTTTCGTATTGGTTATCCGCCCAAACAGTAGTTAATACTGCTTTTCAACAAGCACAAACAAAATACTATAAAGGCAGAATTGATGATATTAGTGACATCACTATGTCGCTAACTTGTGAAGGAAAGAATTGTGAAGGTAATTTAACTTATATCAGAAGTAAAGATGAATTTAAGTTACAAGGAACTTTACAAGATAATCACTTACAATTACAAGAATTTAATCAAGCAAATAAATGTACAGGCTATTTAAGTGGGAGAAAAGAAGGAACGGGCATTCAATTGGCTTGGAAAAATAAAGAGGGAACGATTGGGAATGCTATTAAATTAAAAGAAGTAGCAAGACGACCAGATTTTCCTACTTTTTGCGGAGATAATAAGTGGATAAATGCTTATAGAGGAAGGATTAAAGGTAAAGAGGTTGACTTGATTTTGCATAGAGTGGATAATAACCGAGTATTGGGTACTGCTTATTATTTGGACAAAAAAGAGAAGGTTCTAATAGAAGGTAATTTATCCGATAATAATAATTTACATTTAAAGTTTATATCCGCACAGACAGGAGAAGAAATTGGTTCTTTGCGAGGTGTATATAAAAATAAACAACATTTAAGTGCTAGTTTTTACAACGAACAACAGATGCAAAGTTTTGTGTCTTTTCGACTAAGTAAAAGTTTAGCGGTAAGTTGTTTAGAATATGCGGATTATTATACTAATTATGACTTTCTTTTTCCTAAAAGTAGTAATGCGGTCTTTAATGAAGTCATGGTTTTATTGACAACAGATTGGATTGATGATTGCCGAAAAAATGCCCAGCGCATTCGAAAAAAAAAGGCGAACGCTGAAATGAGGGCGAGTCAGCGAGCGTATAGTTGGTCAGATGTAATGTTGTTAACCGATGAATTTATTAGTGGAATGTTGACCTATCAAACTACTTGGTCAGAAGGAGAATCTACCAAAACGTTTAATTATAATTTGAAAACGGGGGAGCTGATTGAATTAGCGACTACTTTTAAAAAAGGGTATAATTACCAAGTATTTATTAAAAAATATATTTCACAAGAAATAATCAAAAGTCTAATTTATAAAAATAATAAAGACTATCGAAATTGGATAAAAGAGGAGCAATTTTCTTTTTTTACTTTAGGAAAAGAAGGAATTACTTTTTATACCGCATTTCATATTATTTATGGTCGACAACAAGTCACGATTCCTTATAAAAAGCTAAAAGGAAATATTCGGAAAAATGCTTCGATTCGACAGTTGTTTTAAAAAAAGTCATGGAAACGAGCGAATTATTAAAAAAAGTTCGGCGCATTGAGATAAAAACTAAAGGCTTGAGCAAGCATATCTTCTCAGGAGAGTACCATAGTGCTTTCAAGGGTAGAGGAATGTCTTTTAGCGAAGTCCGAAGCTATCAATATGGCGATGATGTTCGGAATATTGACTGGAATGTGACCGCTCGAACAGGCGACCCTTATATCAAAGTTTTTGAAGAAGAACGAGAAATGACGGTGATGTTGGTGGTAGATGTGAGTCCCTCCTCTTACTTCGGCACAAATGAGCAGATGAAAAATGAAATTATTACTGAAATCTCTGCTGTTTTAGCTTTTTCTGCCATTAATAATAATGATAAAGTAGGTATTCTATTTTTTACGGATAAAGTAGAAAAATTCCTTCCTCCCAAAAAAGGAAAGCAACATATTCTGAGAATCATTCGAGAATTACTTGATTTTAAACCAGAAGGAACGGGTACTAATCTGGCTGTAGCTTTAGAATATTTGAATAATATTTTGAAGAAACGTTGTACAACTTTTGTCTTGTCTGATTTTTTCACTAAAGATTACGAAACCTCTTTGCGAATCGCTGCTAGAAGACATGATATTATCGGTGTTCATTTATACGATACTAGAGAAATGGAAATTCCGAATGTTGGTTTAGTTAGAGTATTAGATGCAGAAACAGGGCAACGAGTATGGTTAGATACTTCTGTAAAAAGAATTCGGGAACGATATAAATCATGGTTTCAAGATAATTTGGATTATATGAAAAGTACTTTTGCTAAAACAGGAGCGGATGTTGTCAGTATCCAGACAAACGAATCTTATGTCAATGCCTTATTAAAATTTTTTAAGAAGAGAGGAAGGTAGGCCCATTTAGATAATTATCAGAACTGCTTGGTGTAGTCATATATGCTGTAATAAAATGAAATTTCAAATCAATCATATCACAACTATTTTTTTGCTATTCATTAGCATTTACGCCAATGCACAACGGGTATCTGTCAGCGCACAGGTGGATAGTACGAACATGGTCATTGGCGACAAATTTAAATTGCATTTAGTAGCAACTTATCCGCAGAATACAAATTTGCAGTCTATTGATTTAACCGCCTTAAAGGAAATAGAAAATTTAGATATAGAAACAGAGACAGATTGGGACTCGACTGCCGTTGGTCAAGAAATTTTATTAAAAAAAGATTTAACGCTCCAAGTTTGGGATTCGGGCTATTATTGGATTCCAGAAATTCCTTTTGTATTGGCAGAAAATGGGGTCTCTAATATCTATAAAACGAATAGAATACCAGTTACAGTAGCCGCTGTTATTTTACAAGACAGCGTACAATTGGCAGATATAAAAGATATTTTAAAAGAAGATGCTAACTGGGAAGATTACTTATTTTTGATAGTCGCTTTTGGTTTAATTTGTGTTGCTGTTTTAGGCTATTACTTGTGGAAACGAAAGCAGGATTTAAAAACTGCACCACCTCCACCAGAAATAAAATTACCTGCTCACGAAATAGCATTAACTGCTTTGACCCAATTGAGAGGCGAAAGTTTATGGCAAGCAGGAAACATCAAAAGGTATCAAAGTCGATTAACCTATATTATCAGAGAATATTTAGAAAATCGCTACGAAATACCTGCTTTAGAATCTACGACGGATGAAATTTTGCGTAGTCTAAAAAATGTGGATTTTGATAGTAATTGGAAAGATAAATTACAGAATATTTTACAAGTAGCTGATTTGGTAAAATTTGCGAAAGCAAAACCACCTGCCGACTTTCATGATAAAGTATTACAAGAGGCAGAAGATTTTGTGACTGCCACGAAAGTAAAGCCGATTATTGAAGAGGAGGAAGAAATTGAGTTACCATTAAAAAGCTAAGTGTCTGTTTTGGGAGGTAAAAAAGACGCTTTTAACTCAAAATCTGTCTTGACTCTTCGGGAGAATAAATTCCCAACAAGCTCTAATTCTGTCTTTTTACATTTTGTTTTAATTTTTTATCATCATTAAAGTATAAAATTGTCTTTTTTAGAAAATATAAATTTTGTTAATCCTGAATTTTTAGGGCTGCTTTTGTTGGTGCCAGCATTGGCTATATGGTATGTGTATCAACAAAAAGAACGCTATGTTCACCTAAAAATGCCTACTTTAGAAGCTATTTCAGGTATTACTTCCCTAAGAGGAACGTTACGAAAATATTTACCTTTATTAAGAGCATTATCTTTGATTTTTCTCATAATTGCTTTGGCACGTCCACAGAAAACATTAAAAGAAGAAGACATCAAGGCAGAAGGAATAGATATTTTTCTAGTAATGGATTTGTCGAGTAGTATGTTAGCCCAAGATTTTAAACCCGATAGATTAGAAGAAAGTAAAAGAGTGGCGGCAGAATTTGTAGATAAAAGAGAACACGACCGCATTGGTTTATCCGTTTTTTCAGGAGAAGCTTTTACGCAATGTCCACTAACCACGGACCATAAAGTTGTCAAAGAATTTTTAGCCAATTTAAAATGTGGTCTTTTAGAAGATGGGACAGCTATTGGAATGGGTTTAGCCACTTCCGTTAATCGACTAAAAGATAGTGAAGCCAAAAGTAAAGTAGTTATTTTATTGACAGATGGCGTGAATAATGCAGGATATATTAAACCCTTTACTGCCGCAGAAATTGCTCGCGAATTTGAGGTGAAAGTTTATACGATTGGTGTAGGTTCAACAGGCGATGCCTTAACACCTGTAAGTAGAAGAAGTGATGGCAAATATATTTTTGGCTTAGCCAGAGTAGAAATTGACGAAGCTTTGTTACAGGAAATTGCAGAGATGACTGGTGGCAAATATTTTAGGGCTACAACAGGAGAAGGCTTAGAACGTATTTATGAAGAAATTAATCAATTAGAAAAAACAGAAATAGACGTAACGAGTGTAAAACGATATAGTGAAGAATTTCATTATTTTGCATTGTGGGGCTTGATATTATTGGTAGTAGAATTTTTATTACGTTATACTGTTTTTAGGACGATACCTTAGACTTTAAATTAATGCTTGAACTCCTTAAAAATATTTATCTCACCAATCGATTCTTTTGGAGTTTCGGAGGTCTAATCTTGTTATTTTGTTTGAGTTTTGCCCTACCTTTTTTATTTCCTATCGCACAAACATTATTGGTCTTAGGGTTAATAATCACTGTATTAGATACTTCTCTTTTATTTAATAAAAAAGTTAAGATTACCAGTCAACGTCAATTACCAAAATTACTGTCTTTAGGAGATTCAAATAAAGTTGTTTTACAAATAGAAAACCCATCCAACTTAACTGTAAAAGCAACGATAATCGAAGAATTACCTGCTCAATTTCAAAAAAGAAATTTTGAAATTGTTCAAAATTTAGTAGGAGGTGCAGCAGAAACGGTTCAATACGAATTAACACCTGTCGTACGTGGTGAATATGAATTTGGTTATACAAATATTTTTCTTGAAACCTTTCTTGGCTTTATTAAAAGAAAGATAAGCGGTAGTGAAAAAGTTGTTATTCCTGTATATCCTTCTATTATTCAAATGAAAGAAATGCAGTTGAAAGCTTCTTCCCGATTGTCATATCAAGAAGGGATTAAAAAAGTGAGACGATTAGGACATAGCTATGAATTTGAGCAAATTAAAAATTATGTACGTGGCGACGATTATCGAAGCATTAACTGGAAAGCTAGCAGTCGAAAAGGAACTTTAATGGTCAACCAATACGAAGATGAAAGAGCGCAACAAATCTATTCCATTATAGATAAAAGCCGAAATATGAAGATGCCTTTTCGGGGCATGAGTTTGATGGATTATGCGGTGAATACAAGTTTAGCTATTTCTAATATTATTTTAAAAAAACATGACAGAGCCGGGTTAATTACTTTTTCCGATAAAATAGGAACCGTTATTAAAGCAGATAGAAAACCGACTCAACTTAATAAAATTTTAAGTGCGCTTTATAAAGAGAAGTCAGGTCAATTAGAAGCTGATTACGAACTATTATATTATGCAGCTCGAAAATTAATTACTAGTAGAAGTTTACTGTTATTATATACAAATTTTGAGAGTAAGTATAGTTTAGAAAGAGTATTGCCTTTGCTTAGAAAAGTGAGTAAATTCCATTTATTAGTGGTTGTTATATTTGAGAATACAGAAATCAAAAGTTTTGTAGAAGAAAAAGTCTCTGATACCGAAGGTATATATTATCAAACCATTGCTCGAAAATTTTTAAATGAAAAAGAGCAAATGATACAGATATTGAATCAATATGGAATCCAATCTATTTTGACAAAACCAGAAGATTTATCGGTAAATACAATAAATAAGTATATGGGTTTAAAATCGAGAGGATTAATTTAAGATAAAACGCTAATAAAATTCTTTTTTATTACCATATAATGCCATTATTATGTCTTTTTAAAATCAAGTGAGTAATTTTTATTTTCATTTAGGTATTTTTTATTTTCATTTAGGTATTTTTACTATTAAATTGTCGTACCGTTCTATACCACCTCCTAAATTGATTTATTTTTCTGAGTTTTCTAGAATTCATAAGTTCTTGTAACTTTACAAGACTTAGTTGTATTCTAACGTGATTCCTCTATTACCAAAATACAATGAAAATATTCTCATTCATATTTATAAGTTTTATTTTTTGTACAAATATTTTTGGACAAATTTGTTCAGATGATAAAGTACAAATTGTTCTACGAGTCGAAACAGACAGGTGGGCAGAAAATTCGTGGACTTTGGGCTCCGGCGACACTATTTATACAATGGTGGATAGAGATGACTATGGACAAAAAGAAATATTTATAGATACCTTTTGTGTCGATTTTTTTGAATGCCTAAATTTTACTATTTATGATGGTTTTGGAGATGGCATAATAAACGGAGGAGGCTTTGAAATATATGTAGCAGATTCGTTAGTGTTAAAAGAAAATGAATTCGGCTTATCTGAATCTTATGAAATCAATTGCCAGTCAGGTACCTCCTGTGTACAGGCTGTTAATGTAGAAGAAGGAACGCATCAGGCGCAGCAACGAGATAGCTGGTATAGTTTTACACCAGACAGCATTGGTTCTTATACGATTTCTACTTGTGATATGAATGAGTGTGATACACGTATATGGGTATATGACCGTTGCGAAAGTTTTATTCCAGGCGGTTTAGAAGGCTTTATTTTCTTTGATGATAATTCTGGTAATTGTGGTTTTCAAGCGGTGGTTAATGCTTTTTTAGATGCAGGAGAAACCTATTACATTAGGATATCAGATACAGAAGGAGATTGTGAAGGAGCAATTAATTGGTCATTAAGCTACCAAGGCCCAGTGATTGGCTGTACAGACCCCCATTCTTGTAACTATAATCCCTTGGCGACCATAGAAGATGGTTCTTGTCGACCGCAAGGAGACCCTTTATGTCCCAATGGACCAGATTTTGCGGTCAGAGAAGATATTTTATTAGCCAGTATAGAGGTAGATACACTTTTTACGAGCGATGAGTGTTGGATAGCTGAGGGTTGTTTGAAAGGAACAGGATTGAGAGAAATTATTCGTTTTACAACTCACTTTGAAAATATTGGAGAATTGGATTATTATATAGGAGTGCCTGAGTTGGGAAATGAACAATTTGAATTTGATGATTGTCATAATCATTTTCATTACGAAAATTATGCAGAATATTTATTATTTGATGCCGTTGGAAATCCAATTCCAAGCGGGTTTAAAAATGGTTTTTGTGTCATTGATTTAGGTTGTCCCGACGGGAGGAACAAGTATGGTTGTGCAAATATGGGTTTATCCGTTGGTTGTTTTGATGAATATAGTTCCGAATTAGATTGTCAATGGATAGATGTAACGGATATTCCTGATGGAGATATTACTTTTATTGTTCGGGTCAATTGGAATAATTTACCAGATGCCTTAGGTCGAGTAGAAAAAAATCTGGATAATAATTGGGCGCAAGTGTGTATGGAACTCGACCGTTCTTCTGGTCAATTACAAGTAACAATCCAAGATGATTGTCCTATTTTTATGGATTGTGAAGGCACCCCTTTTGGTAGTGTACTACCTGATTGTGAAGGGGTTTGTGGAGGAGATGCACTTATGGGAGATATAGATCAAAGTAATGTTCAAGATAAAACAGATGTACCTGCTTATATTTCTGCTATTTTAGAAGAAGATATAACCGTAACACCCTGTAATGATTTGAATGGAGATGAAAGGCTAACGGTTTATGATGCCGCACTTTTATCAGATTGCATAAATTTTTCACAAGGCCATCTACATCCAGATAATGAAATTCATAGCCATTGTGATTTTCCATTTGGCATCTTTAATACAAATGAAGAAGTAAACCTTGTTATTGATATCCTAAATCCTCAACGTCAATTTGTGGATATAAGTATAAGGAATCCCGATGCAGATATTGTAGGTTATCAACTTACCTTAGCTGGCGTACAAATTCTGCGGGTAGAAAGTTTGGTAGATAGTCTAAAATACCCCGTATTGTTGCAAGCAAATATAGCATCAGGAGAAATTATTGGCTTGTCTTTGCAAGATTCTACTATCGAGAAATCAAGAGAACTACAACCACTTCTTAGAGTCTATTTTTCAGATTATACCGATAATCTTGTCTGTATTGACGATGTAGCGGATGTTGTTAATAGAAGTTATCAACAAGTAACTACTACCATTCTAGGAAGTTGTTCTTCTGCAATTATTAGTAATACAGAAGAACTTCTTAAAAGCACTCCTGTAAAAATTCAACCCAATCCTTTTAATCAAACAACGACTATTTCGTTTGCCAATCCACAGCAAGAAAATTATACCTTATTGATAAATGACCTTTCAGGTAGAACATTAAGCCGCATTGAAAATATAAAGAATGAATCAGTCGTAGTAAATCGAAATGATTTATTAGATGGTATTTATTATTTTCAATTAGTTGGAGAAAAGAAGACCTTGACGGGAAAATTAGTCGTCCAATAAATAGAAAAAATGGTTTGATGGATTTAATAACCAATCTGTTTTAAAAGTTAACGATAATTCTCCATGTATTGACGAATTCATTCAACCTGTACGGTAGTGCTATTGCAAATAATCGTATTTTTGCAAAAAAATAGTGAGTACTCCAATTCTTCACTCATAGTTCATCACTTCTACCTATCGGTAGACAAGCATCATTCAAGAAAATATGTCTCCTTATTTATTATATTCAGACGGAAAAGGAAATGTTTTTGAAGATAAGTCGCTTTATGCCTGTGGCAGAAGCAGCCATTATATTCAACCAGTTCCTCCAGAAGATTGGATTATTTTACCAAAAGGAGGCTCTTTATATGAGTTGCCTGGTCGAAGAGGTGTTGGTATAGACGTGAGAACAGGTGAATTGAGAGAATGTCTATTAGGATGGGCAATGGCTGCATTTATCCCACCTGCGCATACAGGGACTTTAATGGCGGCTTATACCAGTGATGACAATGCAGCAGTTTTGCCCTTATTTTGCTACACAGCAGTAGGTTGGAATGAGGCAGACGATGAATTTTATGTAACGGCAGTTAGAATTGAATCGGATATTCGGCAAGAAGCAGAAGGTTTTAATGAACAAAAGGTAGAAACTGGAGTAGCTGCATTGAGAGCAAAATATCCAAACAATAGAGTAGTAGAACATTTAGCCAGCAATTGTGCCTTGACTTATGAGTGCCCTGCTGCTAGAAATTATTTTATGGGTCGGTGGGAATGTCCAATCCCGAGTTCTCCTGCTTGTAATTCTAATTGTTTGGGATGTATTTCTTTGCAACCAGAGGATGAAGTAATTGGGTCCAGCCATGACCGTTTACAGTTTAAGCCTTCCGCAGGAGAGATAGTGGAATATACGGTGCCACATTTAATGGAAGCAGCGTTTCCAATTGTTTCTTTTGGTCAAGGTTGTGAAGGAGAGCCTTTATTAATGTGGGAAACGATTCGAGAAGCCATTTTACAAATTAGAAAATTTACGGATAAAGGAAGTATCAATATTAATACAAATGCTAGTAAACCAGTTGCGGTTAAGGCTTTATGTGAGGCAGGTTTAGACAGTATTCGAGTAAGTACAAATTCTTTTCAGAAAGCTTTGTACGACCCTTACTACCGACCGAATAATTACCAATTTGAAGATATTATTGAAAGTATTAGAGTGGTCAATAGTTATGGAGGATGGACAAGTATCAATTATTTTGTTTTTCCTGGAGTAACAGACAGCGTAGCAGAATATGAAGCTTTACGCAAAGTGATTAAAGATACAGGCTTAAAGATGATACAATGGCGAAATTTTAATATTGACCCAGATTGGTATTTAAAACGGATTGGATTAGAAGATGCGGGAGAATGTCTAGGTGTCAAGCAATTAATGGATTTAATTAAAGAAGAATTTCCACATATTAAGTATGGTTATTTTAATCCACCTATTGAGCGGATTAAAGGGAATTATGAAGCAGATTTTGCGCAATAGACTATATTTAGAAAGCTTCGACTCTACGAAAACCCTCCAAGGGTTTCAAACCCTTGGAGGGTTAAAGCCGCAATACATTTTTAAATACAAACAATTCTACATTGGAAAGCCAGCTACCTAAATTAGCAGTCATTTTTGAAAATAAACATTGGCTAGCTGTCAATAAAATACCCAAGTTATCAGTAGAAAGAAGTCCTTACGGCGAACCAACCATTGAATCTCTAGTTTTTGACCATATTTCTAATGCTTATAAAAATCCTTATGTGGGTATCATTCATCGTTTGGATAGAGTGACTACAGGAGTTTTATTATTTGCAAAAAGAAAAAGTACGCTTCGAAAAATTAATGAGCAGTTTCGTAATAGAACCATTAAAAAGACCTATTTAGCTATTGTGGAAAATAAGCCAAGCCAACAAAAAGCTACCCTAACCAATTTTTTATGGAAAGATAGAGAACAACGTAAGGGAATGGTTAGCCCCACAAAAATCAAAGGAAGTAAAGCGTGTATTTTGAGTTACGAAGTAATTGGACAAAATGAATTTGGTTATTTATTAAAAGTACAACCAATTACAGGTAAATTTCATCAAATTAGAGTACAGCTATCTCATATAGGTTGTCCTATTTTAGGAGATGAAAAATATGGAGCGACGAAAAACCATTCTCCTAACTCCGTTGCACTTCATGCTTGGAAATTAACTTTAACAAATCCTACAACTGAAACCCCAATTACTTTAGTTGCATCTTTACAAGAAAATATATGGTGGCGAGGTTTTGAAGAAATCTTATACTAAAAAGACAAAAAATAAACATAATTCTAGTAATTTTGCCAATCCTAATCTACCCGACTAACAATTTCAAAAATTAGAAAATACAAATTTTATGCGAGCAAGCACAGAACCAGCAAAGCTTGAAATTAATGGTATGTTTTGGGCACACCTTTTTGTTACGAGTTTAGCATGGGTTGGTCCATTCTTTTTTTCATGGTATTTAATGATTATTGCGTATATCTGTGTACAGATGCAATATCAGATTTTCAATAAATGTTTGATGAATGAAGGGCATGAATTGGGAGAAGAAGACAATAATACGTTTTATCATTACCTTTTTACAAAAATGGGCATGACTTTGGAACGTAGAGGAGTAAAGCTTTTTGTTAGAAAACGATTAAATTATATTCTAGCAGCAGTTGCTGTTTTTTGGCAAGTTTATTTAGGTTTTGAGCCATTATTATTTTTTTCAAATAGTTTACCGTTTTAATAAAGTAGCCTGTAAAGAGTTGAATGATTTAGGCTAATTTAATTTGAATGTAATTTTTCGAAAAAATTGAAACTAAATAGTCTCTATTATGTGTTTAAGCGTAAAACTGTCTTTATCTTATAACAGGGTTTACATAACAGGAATATTAATTAAGAAACCATAAAAAAAGAACGGAGTTCTTTTTTTATCACTATTAAAGTATGACCGCAACACCGACTAGTAAATCAGCATATGCCGTTGATAATCGTGGCTATTATGGCGAATTTGGAGGAGCATTTATCCCAGAGATGTTACATCCAAATATCGAAGAGCTACGAAATGTTTACTTAGAGATAAGTCAAGAAGCAGGATTTCAAAAAGAGTTTCAAGGCTTACTAAAAGATTATGTGGGAAGACCAACACCACTTTACTATGCAAAAAGACTTTCCAAACATTATAAGACCAATATATACTTAAAAAGAGAAGACCTCAATCATACAGGTGCTCATAAAGTTAATAATACCATCGGTCAGATTTTACTAGCCAAAAGATTGGGTAAAAAACGAATTATTGCCGAAACGGGTGCTGGTCAACATGGTGTAGCTACCGCAACAGTTTGTGCCTTAATGGGGATGCCTTGTATTGTTTACATGGGAGCGATTGACATCAAACGCCAAGCACCAAACGTATCAAGAATGAGAATGCTCGGAGCAGAAGTGCGACCTGCATTAAGTGGAAGTCAGACCTTGAAAGATGCAACGAATGAAGCGATTCGAGATTGGATTAATAATCCAGCAGATACCCACTATATTATTGGTTCAGCAATTGGACCACATCCTTACCCAGATATGGTCACTCGGTTTCAATCGGTGATTAGTGAAGAAATCAAATGGCAATTAAAAGAACAAACAGGTAAAGAAAATCCGGATGCGGTAATCGCTTGTATTGGTGGAGGCAGTAATGCCGCAGGAACTTTTTACCATTATTTAGATGAATTAGACGTAAGATTGATTGCCGTTGAAGCAGCAGGTTTAGGTATAGATAGTGGGGAATCAGCAGCAACAAGTGTATTAGGTACCAAAGGTATTATTCATGGCTGCCGAACGCTTTTAATGCAAACCAAAGATGGGCAGATTGTAGAGCCTTATTCCATTTCAGCGGGTTTGGATTATCCGGGCATTGGACCAATGCATGCACATTTGATTGATACAGGACGTGCAGAAGCGGTAAGTATTACAGATGATGATGCACTGAAAGCAGCTTATTTTTTGACTAGAACAGAAGGTATTATCCCCGCTTTAGAATCAGCCCATGCTTTTGCAGCTTTGGATTATATTAAGTACAAAGAAGAAGATGTCATTGTCCTTAATTTATCTGGTAGGGGCGATAAAGATTTAAATACGTTTATTCAGCATATTGAAAAATACGGCTAACTTTTTAGTTGTAAAAAAACAAAATGGCTCTTTTAAAAATGATAATGATTTTTAAAAGAGCTATTTTATTTTAAGCAAGATGTATAATTATTGGTTCTCTTTTATGGAATTTATCATAGAATATAATTATTTAAGCATCTTTCTTCCTCTATTAGTATCTTTGTTGTCTTTTTTGTAATAAGTTAAAGCAAAACTAATAATCATAGCTAATGAGAAATTATCTACAAAAAGTACTATTATCCTGTCTACTTTTTTTTCTAAGCTTTTCAGTTATTGCGCAAACAATAATCTCAGGTATTATTACGGACAATGATGGACGTGAATTGAGTGGCGTAAGTATCTATATTATTAATACGAACCAAGGTGCATTAAGTGGTGACAATGGAATATTTGAAATTAAAGTAGCCAAGGCAGGGACTTATGAAGTAGTAATTTCTTATTTGGGCAAGCAAACAGAAAACAGACAAATTGATGTAGGAAACACGCCATATACATTAGATGTACAACTAACTCCTGACCCCTTAGAATTAGGAAGTGTAATTGTAACAGGAACGTTTAACAAAGCTTCTCGTTTAGCTTCTTCTATAGCTAGCTCTACCCTTTCTCAAAAAGATATTCAAAATAGTGCTGCTCTAGGAACAGCAGAATTATTAAGTAAAGTAACAGGGACTTTTGTAGATGCCTCCGCAGGTTCCATTTACACCAGAGTTTACTCCAGAGGCATTTCTGCTTCTGCGGAAGATGACATTGGTTGGTATTATCTGTCTTTGCAAGAAGATGGCTTGCCCATTACCAATTACCAAACTACTTATTATGGTCCAGATTTATTTCATAGAACAGATTTGACAACTCGTAGATTAGAAGCCGTTCGAGGAGGTTCAGCGGTTATTACAAGTGCAAATGCACCGGGCGGTATTTTTAATTTTATTTCAAAAACAGGTGGAACACAGTTTGGTGGACAAATGTTAATAACTGGCGGTCTACAAGGAGAAAGCAATCCACTAGTGCGTTATGATTTGAATTTGGGTGGCTTATTAGCAGATAATGGTCTGAGTTATAATATTGGTGGTTTTTATCGCTATGACCAAGGAGCAAGAAATACAGATATTACTTGGGAGAATGGTGGTCAATTAAAAGCAAACGTAACTAAGAAAACGAATAATGGATTTATAAAAATCTATGCAAAATATTTAAACGATAAAGTCAATCGTTATCAAGGCTTGGCAGCAACTAATTGGAGAAACCCACAGCCTGCCTTTGGACAAGACTTTAATAATACTGCTTTAAATTTACCAAAACTATCAACGAATATTTCTGATGGGCGAGTAGCTGAAAATGATGCCACAGCAACCTATGCTTACGATACGGATGATGGGGTAAGAACAAAGGATATTGCATTGGGATTGGATATTTCTCATGCGGTAAATGGATGGACCATTCGCTCTAATTTTAAAGTCAGTGATAAAAGCGCCGATTGGAATGCAACAATTGCTAATCAGCCTTTAGGTTTAGAAGGTTTTTTTCCTTATTTATTAAGTGGTATCGACCCAACTTTTCAGAATATTCCACTAGGTCAAGTGGTATTCAGAGATGCCCGCAGCAACGATGTTTTAGCACGGGTGAATAACTTTGGGATTCTAAATGTATTTCAAGGACAACCTGCCTCTTTTGAATATTTAGAAGGTAGTTTGCCTAACGATGCTGTGCTAGGAATAGCCCCTTGGAAAAAAATTGACGAGGCGACGGAGTTTATGGAGCAATTAACAATTAGTAAAGAAATAGGCAATCATTCTGTTACGGGAGGAGCGTATTTTGCTTATTCTGACGTGGAATCATTTACTTCTGCTAGTTTTGCTTATGCTACTTATGAAAACGAGCCTAGAAATTTATATGTGACTTTAGAAAATGAAGGCTCGCCAGTCATAGAATTATCTGATAGAGCAGGGATTTCTAATTATGGTGGATTATTATACAATCGAGGTGCTGCTAAAATCACCCAATTTGCTGTTTTTCTAAATGATAATATTCAAGCAACAGACAAATTAACTATTGATGCAGGATTGAGGTATGAAAGGATTGGTCACGAAGGTGAAAAAGATAGAAGCATACCAACATTCACACCGGGCGGAATTGATGGTGACGAAACAACTGCTTTTAATAACTCCGTTTTATTAGCAAGTCTAAGAGACCCTTTTGATTTTAATTATGATTATTTGTCATGGTCTTTGGGTTTAAATTATTTATTAACCGAAGACATAGCATTATTTGGTCGTTTGTCTAATGGACATAAAGCACCGGAAATGAATTATTATTTTAATAATTTTAGTAATGTGCCAATTGACAGTGCTGGTACGATTCAGGCTATTTTTCAAGGGGAATTAGGCGTAAAAATAGGGACTCCAAAATTTAGCTTATTTACGACTGCTTTTTATAGTCAATTAGATAATATTCCATTTTCTGAATTTGTTGTAGACCAAGCAACAGGAAGTATTTTCTTTTCGCCGATACTCACTAATAAAACAGTAACTTTTGGATTAGAGATAGAAGGAAATGTGGCATTCTCTAATAATTTTGAACTCAATGTTAAAGCTACTTTACAAGATGCAGCGGCTACTAGATTCAATGTATTTAATGCCAATGGAACAATTGACCCAGCAGACGATGAAATAATTGATTATTCTGGCAATACCGTACCTCATAATCCAAATGTGATGCTAGAAATTAGCCCCATTTATAAAACCCGAAAATTTGATATTTTTGCCACTTGGCGTTATATGGGAGAAAGAGAAGGAAATGTAGCAAATGCATTCCAACTACCTGCTTTTTCTTCGATTAATGCAGGTATCACTTATCAATTGAATACTCCTGTAAGTATTTCTTTGATTGCTAATAACCTATTCAATTCAACGGGTTTAATGAATTTCTTTGGGCCCAATGAATTTGGTAGTAATTCGAATGCAGCTACCGCAAATTTTATCGACCAAAACCCAAATGCGTCTTTTGTCGTATTTCCTATCAGCCCTCGTTCTATCTTTTTGAAAGTGGGCTATGATTTTTAAAACGAGGTAATAAGGTTTATAAGGCTAATAAGGTGAGGAGGTAAATAAGGCCTCACCTCATAACCTCATAACCTCATAAACCTCGTAACCTCATCACCTCGAAACAATGAATAGATTAGACAACCTTTTTGCCACCAAGAAAAAAGATATTTTAAACGTTTACTTCACGGCGGGTCACCCAAATTTGAATGATACACAAGACATCATTTTAACCCTAGAAGCAGCGGGAGTAGACTTAATTGAATTAGGAATGCCTTATTCCGACCCAATGGCAGATGGACCAACCATTCAAGATAGTAGCACCGTAGCATTAAAAAATGGAATGAATGTGGAGTTATTATTTGAACAAGTAAAATCTGTTCGAGCAAAAACACAGATTCCATTAATTATGATGGGCTATTTTAATCAAGTAATGCAGTTTGGAGAAGAACGATTCTTTAGAAAATGTGCAGAAGTTGGGGTAGATGGTTTGATATTACCCGATTTACCTGTTTATGTTTTTGAAGAAAAATATAAAGCCTTATTTGAAGAATTAGGCTTACGCATTAGTTTTTTAATTAGTCCACAAACAAGTGAAAAGCGAATCCGACAAATAGACGATTTGACGAAAGGGTTTATTTATATGGTCTCTAGTTCTTCAATTACGGGCGCAAAAACAGGCATCTCTGACGAACAAATGGCCTATTTTAATCGCATTAATGATATGCAATTAAAAAACCCACGATTAATAGGCTTTGGTATTTCTGACCATGCTACTTATTCTACTGCTTGTCAATTTAGTAGTGGGGCGATTATCGGTAGTGCTTTTATTAGAACTTTGGATAAAGCGAGCGATTTGAAAGGTGCTATAAAAGGATTTGTGGAAATGGTTAGGGAACCAGAAACGGTAGCTTAACGTTCTATTTATCAAAAAATAAAAGTGAAGACAATATTAAAAAAAGGCATCAATGAAAATAAAAGCTGAAATTGTAAGATTTAAAAATAATGGAGGAAGTCAAAGAGAAGCTCAAACAATTCTCGAAGAATTAAGGGTTGAATTCCAAGAAAGGGAAGACAAAATATTAGAGCTTTTAGATTATGTAGCAGGCTGGTGTCAACGAAAACATCAAATTTGGAGAGAAAAGAAGTAGACAATAGCTGTTTATGTACAAATAAAGGGATGTATAAAGTTTTCTATTTGACGCTGAGAGACGCTGTTTGAAGTTATGATTTATTATGTTTTCTTACGAAAAATTATGTTTTTGGCAAAAAAGAAAACATAAAAAGTCATAAAAGTCAGCGTCTTTCAGCGTTAAAAATAAGCATTTTAAAACTTCGAACATGTCTTTTTACAAATCGTAAAATCGCCCAAAACAAAACGATTTTACGATAAAGAACAAGCTACCTTTAAGCCATGAGCAACACTTTCCGAAATAGTTATTTATTCGCCGCCATTATCACTGTAATAGGCGCTATCCTTTTTTCTACCAAAGCAGTACTCATAAAATTAGCCTATCAATATCCTATTGATAGTCTATCCTTGTTAGCACTGAGAATGCTATTTGCCCTACCTTTTTTTATCGGTATTTTATTATTTTATAAAAAAGATAAAAACCAAGCTCCTATTCAACAAAATGATTGGTGGAAGATGGCGACCATTGGTATGTTGGGTTTTTATTGTGCCAGTTATCTAGATTTTATCGGACTTCAATATATTTCTGCTAGTTTAGAACGGATGGTTTTATACATCTATCCGACTTTGGTATTAATTATTTCTGCGATTGCTTTTAAAAAGAAAATTACCAAAATTCAATACTTAGCCCTCGTACTTTCTTATATAGGCGTAGCTATTATTTTTTCAGGGAAAATCTCAACAGTAGGCAATAGTAATCCATTATTAGGAGCATTTTTTGTATTTTTTGCGGCCTTAACCTATGCGATATTTTTAGTGGGAAGTGGACAAATGCTACCAAGAATTGGTACTCGACGATTTACTTCTTACTCGATGATTGCCGCTGCTATTGCAGTTTTATCAACCAATACCATCGTTAATGGATTTGATTTATTAAAATATCCGATGGAAATTTATGGTTTGGCTTTATTCATGGCAGTTTTCGCAACGGTAGTCCCTACTTTTATGATTGCGGAAGGAATTAGAATCATTGGCGCAAATAATTCGTCTATAATAGGAGCGATTGGCCCAGTTTCGACGATTATCTTAGCTTATATCTTTTTAGGGGAACGACTTTATCCTATCCAATTTTTAGGTACGCTTTTTGTCATTGCTGGCGTTTTGATTATTACCTTAAATAAGAATAAAGAGAAGGTTGCGAAAGGCGAGGGGCAGAAAGCCTAGGGTTTTAGAAAGCACTAAGTTTATGTATTTTTGTTTTTAATAGAAGCCTAAGAGGAACTTTTTTATTCAATTGGAATAAAAATGATGTACGGCTTCTATGGTTTAAGTCTCCAGACTTGAACCGACTATCTGGTCGTCTCCTGACGACCGTATTGAAGCGTAAAAATATTTTATATTAAAACCAGACCGAGATAACTAAATTAAAAAATAAAGAAAAAATGAAAATAGCCGTAGCGCAATTAAACTTTCACGTTGGTAATTTTGAAGGCAATCTTCAAAAAATGTTAGCTGCTGTAAAAACGGCAAAAAAGCAAAAAGCAGATATTGTTTGCTTTAGTGAGTTGGCAACAACTGCTTATCCGCCAAGGGACTTTGTAGAATTTGATGATTTTATCGACCAAGCAGAAGCGACCGTTGATAAATTAGCTCAAGCGGCTAAAGGCATTGCAATTATTGTTGGATCGGTCAGTAGAAATCCAGTCATTGAAGGGAAAGATTTATACAATTCTGCTTATTTTCTAGAGAATGGAAAAATTAAGCAAGTACAACATAAAGCATTATTACCTACCTATGATATTTTTGATGAGTATCGGTATTTTGAGCCAGGTTCAGAATTTAAGGTCGTCAAATTTAAAGGCAAAAAGATTGCTTTGACTATTTGTGAAGACATGTGGAATTTGGGGAATGAAAACCCATTATACACGATTTGTCCAATGGACGAATTGATGCCACAAAAGCCAGATTTGATGATTAATGTCTCAGCATCTCCATTTGCTTACGACCATGGCCAAGAACGAATTGATGTTTTAAAAGCGAATGTCGATAAATACAAACTACCACTTTTTTATATCAATCATTCAGGCGCACAAACTGAAGTTATCTTTGATGGTGGCTCTATTATCATGTCTCCCGATGGAAAAGTGTTTGAAGAACTACCCTATTTCGAAGAATGTGTCAAAACTTATGATTTAGAAGCAGTAGAAAAAGGAGGAGTGGTATCTGAACAGCCTAAAGACAAAATGCAATTAATCCATGACAGTATTATTTTAGGGATTAAGGATTATTTTGGAAAATTAGGTTTTAAACGAGCCATTTTTGGTTTGTCCGGAGGAATAGATTCGGCGGTAACCGCCGTTTTAGCAGCAAGAGCATTGGGAGAAGATAATGTAAGAGCGGTATTGATGCCTTCGGAATTCTCATCGGACCACTCTATTAATGATGCTAGAGATTTGGCTAAAAATTTAGGGATTCAATACGATATTATTCCAATTCAAAAAACCTTTGAATCTTTTAAAGAGTTGCTATATCCTCATTTTTTAGGGACTTCTTTTGGGATAGCCGAAGAAAATATTCAAGCACGGACAAGAGGGGTTTTATTAATGGCGCTGTCGAATAAGTTTGGCAATATTTTATTGAACACTTCCAATAAAAGTGAAGCGGCGGTTGGTTATGGGACTTTATATGGTGATATGTGTGGTGGATTATCCGTAATTGCAGATGTATACAAAACCGATGTTTTTGCTTTAGCAAGATATATTAATAAAGACGGTGAAGTGATTCCAGAAAACACGATTACAAAACCACCTTCAGCAGAATTGCGGCCTGACCAAAAAGATTCAGATAGTTTGCCAGATTACGAAATTTTGGATGAAATTTTATTTCAATACATTGAAAAGCAGCAAGGGCCAAAAGAAATTATAGAAATGGGCTTTGATGAACAATTAGTTCGTCGAATTTTACGATTAGTAAATATCAATGAATTTAAACGTTACCAAACGCCACCAATTTTGCGGGTATCGTCTAAAGCCTTTGGTATGGGTCGGAGAATGCCGATTGTGGGGAAATATTTATCTTAATTTTTTTGCCACATAGTCACATAGTTTTTATCACATAGAAAACATAGTTTAGCAAAACTGGTAATCGAAGTCTAGCTTAGAAAACTATATGAACTATGTGCTTCTCTACTATGTGACTATGTGGTAAAAAGAAAATACATTAATGACGAAGCAACTTCTTTTTATTCTACTTATCCTATCGCAATTCTTATTGATGAGCTGTGGCGATAGCTATGTCTTTGAAAAAACGTATGAAATAGAAAAGGGAGCATGGAAATACGATAATACCTTGGACTATGCTTTTGAAGTAACAGATACGACTAAAATCTATAATTTACTGCTTGAAGTAAGCCACTCCATAGATTATTCCTATCAAAATTGTTACTTGAAAATTTATACAAAATTTCCATCAAGAAACAAAACAGACTATTTATTGTCGGTTGATTTGGCGGATGGAATTGGTCAGTGGCAAGGAGATTGCAGTAGCGAATCCTGCACTACTTTATTCGATATTGCCAAACAAACTACCTTTAAGGAATTAGGTCAACATACAATAACTTTAGAACAATATATGCGAAAAGACCCTCTAACAGGAATTGAAAGTTTAGCGATAAAATTAGAGGAGGCAAATGATGGAAAATAATTGTAATAATATTTTTTGGTAGTGTTAAAAATATAATATTACAAATTACTTTTTAGGCATATAATCAAGAAGTAAACTATCTAAATCCGTTGTCCTTCAAGAATCCGTTGTAGAATAGAGCGTCAGATTGAAAATAGATATTAATTATTTTAATAAGGTGTATAAAATCCGTTGGGAAACTAATCCGTTGGGGAAAAAATAGGCCCAATGGATTAGCTTCCCAACGGATAATTATCAATTTTCTTTCTGATTATCTAAAAATACTAAGCAACGAATCATTAAAGGACAAGGAATTATTTTTTTC
>CAYMSC010000001.1:0-12771 GCA_964392805.1 uncultured Saprospiraceae bacterium | reverse complement strand
ATTATCTAAAAATACTAAGCAACGAATCATTAAAGGACAAGGAATTATTTTTTTCTTCAATAAGAATCTTAATCCACCATAAACAAAGCATTTCCCATTACAAAAGCCCCTTGTTCCCAAAAAGCTCGATACAAAGGATTATCTACTAAATAAACAACATTCCCCTTACCCATAGAATGCTCTGCTAATATAACGGACTCTTCCACATTTTTCATCGCTTTTGACCCAACGAAACCTGTGGACAATGGATTTTTATCAATATACCCAACATTCCATAAATCTTCACTTACTTCATAATTTCGGTTCGTCGTTTTTAAAGTAAAGTAATAGTCAGGCAAGCCATATGCTAATGGATGTGTATTATCCACTTTAGTTTTAAAAATAGCACCAGGGATAAAACTAGTAATGAAGTCTCTTTCTTGGTTGGCGTATTTTTTTACTTTAGCTTCTACGGTATCCGCCTTCTTTTTAGCAGTATCTTTTTTCTTGATTTTAAAGCCGTCACTACCGACTAAACTATTGATAGAACTTCCGATTGCAATTAATTTGCCACCATCTTTTATCCAATCACTCAAATTATCATTCACTTTTGAAAATCGACCATCTGTTAAAATAACGGTATTAAAATCGGACAACTCCATACTGTTTAGTTGTTTATTAGAAACAGCTACAAATGGATATTTTATCGTGTTTTCAAAATAATGCCAAACTTGTCCATAAGAATTGGTGCGCACACCATCTCCATAAACAATTAAAACTTTTGGTGCATCTAATAAATTCATTTGACCCGAGCCAAAATCTGCTCCGCTTTGAGAAAAGCCACTTGGCGTAGTCGTTAGTTTTCGCTGAAATTCATAGGCAGTTGCTTGAATTGTTTCATTAAAGCCTCCCTGCACATGTTTATTATCGGCTCGGTTGACAATCAGCGTACCCGATGGGTAGCTTATATTATTGATGGTAAATGGATTGCTCGCACAACGTGCTCGAACTCCCTTTTGCATCAATGCCCCTAAAAAAGCAGCATCATCCAAAGATTCCCATTTGAAGATATAGCTATATGGACTATCGTCTATCATTTGTGGCATCGGATGTGCAAAATCGTAGGAAGCATCTGGGGTAATTTTTTGAGTAGAAGCATATGCTGTTAATCCATGTGCATAAGGTAAAGCCCAAGCAGTAATATCATAAGTAATAGAATCTTCCACAAAAGTTTCTGGCTCAAAAAGTACTTGTGTCAAAACAGACATTGGTTGATGAGCACTAATTATTAAATCATTATTACTTAGTTCAATATCTGATTCTTTTCCCGTTGTATAATTAAGTGCTTTTATTTTTTGCCCTTTAGTACTTCTTCCGTATTGAATTTGATGTAAATCCAATAAACGAACAATACTTTTTATTTTATCCAAAGAGTTGTCGCCTTTAATCACAAAAGTGGTGTACTTTCCTTGTGGTTTTTTAAGCGTAGATTGAAAATAATCTTCAAAACTTTCAACTATTCTTTTAGCATTAATCGAACTCATTTCTATCGTCGACAAAGCCGTTGTTGTATGGTGATTTATTCTGTCAATTAATCTCAAAGTGTCACCATTTTCCAAATCAATACCTTTTCCCGCTCGACCATGCCCTGCTTGTTCGTAAGTCATTCCAATCGAACCATTAAAAGTTGGATAAGTATCTCCATAACTAGGGTATAATAAATCAAATCGTTCTTTGGTAAAATACATCCACCCCTGCTCGTCAAAATACTTAGCGTTATTTTGACCAATTTCTGTCTGAAAATCTTTTTGAAAATCGGTAATATATTCGTGAAAAGGGGCTGCAGCCGGGGCAAAATAATAAGGGCTATTATGACCTTGTTCGTGGAAATCTACGTGAATATGAGGCATCCATTGCCGATAATAAGGAATTCTTTGCTGACTTTCTACCTGTGTTGCCCAAGCCCAATCTCTATTTAAATCAAATAAATAATGATTAACTCTTCCGCCCGGCCAAGGTTCTTGATGTTCTCTTGAAACGGGATTGGTGGTCAATATTTTATTAGAGACATTTCTATTCCAATCCGTATATCTTGAATAACCATCTGGATTAACCGTTGGGTCGATGATAACCACGGTATTTTCCAGCCATTTATTCGCTTCTGAATTGCTACCGTTTGTCAATTCATATAATGTTTTTACTGCTGCATTTGGAGAACTTGCCTCATTGCCATGTACGGCAAAACTTAGCCAAACAATAGCTTTATCGTCCACCGAAGCGCTACCTTCTACTAAGCCAGTTCTTTTTAAATTATTAGTCCGTATAGTCTCTAAATTAGCTATGTTTTCTGCGGTTGAAATATAAGCTAAAACTAAAGGTCTATTTTGATTGGTTCGCCCATATTCGACTAATTGAACTTTGTCACTATTGGCGGCGATATGTTCAAAATAGTCAAGGATTAAATGATGAGGATAAAAGTGGTCGCCTAGTTTTTCTGGAAAAAAATTGTCGGGGTTTTGTATTTGACAAAAGGCACTAATGGTTAGTATTAGCGAAAATAGAAGGGTCAATAATGATTTCATGACTTAAAAGTAGCACAGACTTTGGTCTGTTGATATTAAGAATTACAGAAAAAAATCTGTTTTACAATTGCAATATAATTAAAATAGCCCAATCATCAATTGATGTGGGCTATTTCAATAATATATGTTTTACGAAAGCATAAGAGCCAAAGGATAAATTCCCAGCAAGCTCTAATATACTTTTTCTACAATTCGTTTAATGGTTTCTACATCTCCCATCGTATAATAGTGTATACAAGGCGCACCTTTTGCTTTTAATTCTTTGGATTGTTTGATACTCCATTCTATCCCTACTTCTTTTCTAGCTTTTGCGTCTTTAGCGGCGGATATAGCTTTGGCTAAATCTTGCGGCAAATCCAAATGAAATAACCTTGGAATAGCATTCAATTGATACTTTTTTGTTAAGGGCTTTAACCCTGGCACAATTGGCACATTGATACCCATTTTTCGACACCTCTTTACAAATTCAAAATAATATTTATTATCAAAAAACATTTGAGTCACAATATAATTTGCACCAGCTTCGACTTTTTGCTTGGCAAAATCTAAATCACTTTCCAAATTGGGTGCTTCAAAATGTTTTTCTGGATACCCTGCAATACCTATACAGAAATTTGTTTTTTCTCCATTTTCGATATTATCATCCAGGTATTTTCCATTATTCATGTCTTGAATTTGCTTGACCATATCCAAAGCATATCCATGACCATCTTTTTCTGGAACAAATTTTCCATCAAATTTTCTAGCATCTCCTCGTAGAGCTAGGACATTATTAATATCTAAAAAATTTAGGTCAATCAATACATTCTCCGTTTCTTCCTTCGTAAAGCCACCGCAAATTAAATGAGGGACTGCATCTACACCATATCGGTGCATAATCGCTGCACAAATCCCTACTGTCCCTGGGCGTTTACGAATCGCTGTTTTTTCGTAATATCCTGTTTTCTTTTTGACATAAATAAATTCCTCTCGATGATAGGTCACATCAATAAAAGGAGGCTTAAATTCCATTAAGGGGTCAAGGGTATCAAAAATAGCTTTCATACTTCCGCCTTTCAATGGTGGTAGTACTTCAAAAGAGATTAAGGTATTACCATTGGCGTTATCAAAATAGTCTGTTACTTTCATAATAATTTTTTTACAAAAAAATTCAGTTCCGATTTCTGAAATTTAGCCTATAGTTAGCCTGCAAAGGTAAGGGTTTACTTTATTTAAACTGACGAGATTAGGTCATAAATAAACATTACCATAAACAGTTCTTTATTCATAAGTTTTATTTCCTTTATTGTTTCACTTATTTGATAATTCCTTTTTCAAAAAATAATTCCTTAATCTGTCAATTTCCTTTATTTTTTACTTCATCCCTCATTCTTCTAAGCTATCTTTGCGTCTTCTTAGGGACGCAAAAAAATAACTTTACATTTTGTCGGAATTTTAGGATAATAAAACGGTACACTTTAAGAGACTTATCCTAAAATTCCGACTAAAGAAGAATGTAAAGCTATTTTTGTCCCACTACTTATTATATAATATAACTACAAATGAATATTTTAATTCTTGGAAGTGGTGGTAGAGAACACACTTTTGCTTGGAAAATTAAACAAAGCCCGCTTTGCAAAAAAATGTACATTGCACCGGGTAATGCAGGAACAAAAGCATACGGAACAAATGTTGATATTAGTCCGATGGATTTTGAGGCCGTTAAACAATTGACGCTTGATAAAGACATCAATATGGTCATCGTTGGTCCTGAAGCACCATTAGTCGCTGGGATTTATGACTACTTTAAAAAAGAGGAAGCCTTACAAGGGGTTCCCGTAATTGGGCCATCGGCCAAAGGTGCGCAATTAGAAGGAAGTAAGGCATTTTCTAAGGCATTCATGGCTAAAAGAAATATCCCAACGGCAGGATATAGAGAATTCACACAATCAACCCTTCAAGAAGGATTGGTGTATATTGAGCAATTAACACCACCTGTTGTTTTAAAAGCAGACGGATTAGCTGCAGGAAAAGGGGTATTGATTCTAAATGATATAGCAGAAGCCAAAAAGGAATTTACTGCGATGCTCGACGGAAAATTTGGTGCAGCAAGTGAAAAAGTGGTGATAGAAGATTTTTTAGATGGCATTGAGTTTTCTGTTTTTGTTTTAACTGACGGAAAAAATTACCAAGTTTTACCAATCGCCAAAGATTATAAACGAATTGGAGAAGGAGATACGGGATTAAATACAGGAGGAATGGGAGCGGTTTCACCAGTGCCCTTTGTAGATGAAGAATTGATGCAAAAAGTGACAGATCGAATTATTATTCCCACGGTCAAAGGTATAGCAGAAGAGGAGTTAGACTACAAAGGTTTTGTTTTTATCGGACTTATCCGTGTTGACAACGAACCATATGTAATTGAGTATAATTGCAGAATGGGCGACCCAGAAACAGAAGTTGTTTTACCTCGTTTGGAAAATGATTTAGTAGAATTATTGATGGCTTTGGCAGAAGGTCGTTTAGGAGAACAAAGCATTCAAATTTCTGAGAAAGCAGCCACTACTATTATGCTTGTTTCTGGTGGTTATCCAGAAGCTTATAAAAAGGGAAAAGTAATGACAGGTTTTGAAAAGGTGACAGATAGTTTACTTTTTCATGCAGGCACAAAACAAATTGATGGTAAGGTAGTAACTAATGGTGGTCGAGTATTGGCAATTACTTCTTTGGGAGAAGACTATAAAACGGCATTAGCATTGTCTAATAAGAATGCTGCTTTAATTGATTTTGATAAAAAAAATTATCGAACAGATATTGGATTTGATTTGTAAATTTTCTTCGTTTTAAATCATGGTGATTTTCAAAATCATCATGATTTAGTTGTTCTAGAAAGTATGACTTATTCCATTCAACACATACTAGAAATTGTCAATGGAAAATCATTGAATACTGTTTTATTCGATACCCAAATAGAACGCCTGCTTTTTGATTCCCGTCACTTAGTTTTTCCTACTCGTACGCTTTTTTTTTCGTTTGAAAGCAATCGCCAAAACGGGCATCAATTCATTGGAGAATTGTATGAACAAGGGGTTAAAAATTTTATAGTTACGCAAAAAGTTGACCTTAAAAAATATCCTGCGGCTAATTTTATTTGGGTGAAAAATAGTGTTAAAGCACTACAACAATTAGCGACTTTTCATCGACATCGATTTAAGCTTCCCGTAATTGGAATTACGGGAAGTAACGGCAAAACAATTATCAAAGAGTGGCTTTTTCAATTATTGGCGACGGATTTTCAAATTGCTAGAAATCCGGGAAGTTATAATTCACAAATTGGTGTGCCACTATCGGTTTGGCAATTAAATGAAACGCATAATTTAGGAATATTTGAAGCGGGTATTTCGCAGCCAAAAGAGATGAAAAAAATTGCCAAGGTTATTGATTGTACGATTGGTATTTTTACGAATATTGGGGCAGCCCATAGCGAAGGTTTTGCTTCTAAGAAAGAAAAAATAAGGGAAAAGTTTAAATTATTTAAGCAGGCAGAAATCGTTATTTATGGTCGAGATAATCCTATAGTTGATTCCCTTTTTCAAAAAAGACAACAACAAAAGCTATTTACTTGGTCAACTAAGAAAAAAGCAAATTTGCAAATTTTAGGTATTCAAAAAGCCTTAGACACGACGACAATAAAAGCAAATTTTAAAAATAAGTCCTTTTCTTTTATTATCCCTTTTACCGACCAAGCTTCTATCGAAAATGCGATTCATTGCTGTGCGGTAATGTTGTTGTTAGATAAATCCTATAAGGAAATCCAAGAAAGAATGCCGCTTTTAGAAGCAGTTTCTATGCGTTTAGAGGTAAAGAAAGGCATTAATAATTGCACGATTATTAATGATAGTTATAATTCAGATTTGACGTCCTTAGAATTAGCATTAAACTTTGCGACGAAACGACCAACAGACAAGGAGTTGGTGTTATTTCTTTCTGATATATTACAAAGTGGTTTAAAACGAAATGATTTATACGAAAAGATAGCACAGTTAATAACAACCAAAAAAATTAATAAGCTAATAGCAATAGGAAAAGAAATTCAAGCTATTAAAAAATATTTATCCAATTCCGTTAAAGCAAATTTTTATAAAGACACCAATACTTTTTTAACTTCTTTTTCTGCCAATGAATTTCAAAATAATATAGTTTTATTAAAAGGAGCAAGAATTTTTCAATTTGAAAAAATAGTCAATTACTTTGAAGAAAAAGTACATAAAACAGTTTTAGAAGTAGATTTGAGTGGGATTGCGCATAATTTAAAAGTGTATGGTAAATATTTAAAACCAGATACACAGTTAATTGCAATGGTCAAAGCTTCTGCTTATGGTAGTGGTGCGGTTGAAGTAGCAAAAATTCTTGAATTTTATAAAGTCGATTATCTAGCAGTAGCATATGCGGACGAAGGCGTAGAATTGCGAAAAGCAGGTATACAATTGCCTATTATAGTTTTAAATCCAGAGGTAGCTAGTTTCGAGGCATTGCTTCGTTACCAATTAGAACCAGAAATTTATAGTTTAGATTTATTACAGCAAATAGTCGCATACCTACCAAGTAATCAAACTTTTGCCATTCATTTAAAATTAGATACAGGGATGCACCGTTTGGGTTTTGAACCGCAACAAATAGCTAGTTTAGTAACTATTTTAAAACAAAATCGGGCTATTTTTATAAAAACAATTTTCTCTCATTTGGCGGCAAGCGATATGGAAGAACATGATAGTTTTACAGAATTGCAAATTGCGCAGTTTTTAGAAATGTATGAACAGATTAGTAATAGTTTGGGGTATCGACCGAAACGACATATTCTAAATTCTAGTGGAATCTTACGTTTTTCACAATACCAGTTTGAAATGGTACGTTTGGGAATTGGACTATATGGCATTGATGGAAGTGAAGTTGTCCAAAAGCAACTAAAAATAGTCAATACATTAAAAGCCACCATTTCACAAATTAAAGCAGTTCAAAATAGAGATACAGTTGGTTATAATCGCAGAGGAAGAATCGAACAAGCCAAAAAGATTGCTACGATAAATATTGGGTATGCGGACGGATTGGCAAGAAAAGCGGGCAATGGAAAATATGCTGTTTCCGTACAAGGAAAGCAAGCACCTATTGTTGGCAATGTTTGTATGGATATGTGTATGATTGACGTAACGCATGTTCCAAATGCCAAAATTGGAGACGAAGTCATTATTTTTGGCGACACACCTTCGGTAGTAGATTTGGCAAATTGCCTAGAAACTATTCCTTATGAAGTGTTTACAAGCGTTTCAAATAGGGTAAAACGCATCTATTTTAGGAATTAACCTGTTAAAGATACATTAAAGTTAGTGTTGGTCATAGAATTACTAGGGCTTTGCACGTATATTTTGCTAATTTTGTATCCCTTATATAAGAACGTTTTACTTTTGCGTTTATAATAAATAAGGACTTAATTTTATAATATTATTTTCAGATGAAAAAGCAGTTTATATTATTTCTTTTTGCCGCTTTGTTTTTACCATTAGGTATCAATGCTCAAAATGAAGATCCCGTACTTTTTACCGTTAAAAATAATCCAGTTAACGCTTCCGAATTTTTATATATCTATTCTAAAACAAATCGGGATAAAGCGGATTTTTCTAAAGCGTCTTTAGAGGAATATTTAGATTTGTACACCAAGTTTAAATTGAAGGTACAGCGAGCAAAAGATATGAAGTTAGATACAATTCCTGCCTTACAAAAGGAGTTAGGAGGATATAGAAAGCAATTAGCGGATTCTTATTTGTTAGATAAAGAGGTGACAGAGAAATTAATCAAAGAATCTTATGATCGTTCTTTGAAAGATATAAGTGTTAGCCACATCATGGTTGCTTTAAAGAAAAATCCAACGCCACAAGATACTGCTACAGCCTATAAAAGAATCCTGCAAATTAAAGGTAAGTTAGATGGAGGTTCAGATTTTGTCAAGGTAGCTAAATCTCTATCAGATGATAAATCTGCTTCCACTAATAATGGAAGTTTAGGCTATTTTACTTCGCCTTTTCCTAACGGCTTTTATGATTTTGAATCTGCTGCTTATAGCTTAAAGAAAGGTCAATATTCTAGTCCAGTTAGAACACCTATTGGTTATCATATTATTCGAGTTGATGACACTAGACAAGCTAGAGGAGAAATGGAAGCAGCACATATTTTGATTCGACATAAATCTCAAAACCCCAAAATGACAATTGATAGTATTTATCAGTTATTAGAAGGAGGGCAAAAATTTGAAGATTTAGCAGAGATATATTCTGCGGATAAAAAAACAGCAACCAAAGGAGGCTATGTAGGTTTCTTTGGTATTAGCAAATATGAAAAATCTTTTGAAGATGCTGCTTTTGGATTAAACAAAGACGGTGCTTATTCAACCCCTATTAAATCTTTAGCAGGGTATCATATTATTAAGCGGATAAGCCGTAAAACGACTCCTAAATATGATCAGGCTAAAGCTCGTTTAAAAGCTAAAATTCAGAAGGATAGTCGTTTTGATTTGGCGAAAGACGCAATGGTTAATCAAATCAAAACAGCAAATGGTTTTAAAGCTATGGGTAGTCCAATTAGCAATTTTGGCTCAAAACTAGATAAAGAATTTCTGACTTATCGGTGGAAAGCACCTACGGAAGATATGGATGAAATTATTTTTGCTTTAGGTGAGGATAGATATACTTTAGGGGATTTTACTAAATATTTAGAAACAGCATCTCGGAAAAGAATGCAATTAGCTAGAACGGGGACGGTAGTTGATGCTTTGACTATTTTGTACAACGACTATGTTACAGACACGGCATTAAAATATGAAGAAAGAAATTTAGAAGCTAAATATCCTGACTTTAAAGCATTGATGCGAGAATATGAAGAAGGTATTTTATTATTTGAAATTACGAAGCAAGAGGTATGGGATAAAGCGTCTCAAGATACAACTGGTTTGAGGAATTTTTATAATAAAAATAAAAGTAAATATAAATGGGGAAAGCGGGCAGTTGTGAGTACTTACACGTTGAATGATGCCGCTCATATTTCTGATAAGATTGGAAGTTTTGTCGAAAAAAATTCACCCGATGTTGTTTTGGGTAAATATAATAAAAACGGAAAAGAACCAGTGATGCACAAGCAAACAACTGTAGAGCGAGGCAGAAA
Source organism: uncultured Saprospiraceae bacterium (assembly GCA_964392805.1). Classification (GTDB taxonomy): domain Bacteria; phylum Bacteroidota; class Bacteroidia; order Chitinophagales; family Saprospiraceae; genus JAFMDF01. The sequence continues at coordinate 3,019 of CAYMSC010000001.1, read as the reverse complement.
TAAAGAAATTGATGCACTTGATTGGACGCAAGGAACGCTTTCTAAAATGGAGATGGATAGAAAAAATAAGCAAATCACTTTTATGAAAGTAGAGCAAATTTTAGAACCTAGTGTAAAGCAACTAAGTGAAGCTAGGGGATATGTTGTAGCCGACTATCAAGATTTTTTAGAAAAACAGTGGTTAGCAGAGTTGAAAAAAGCTTATAAAGTACAGACTAATAAAAAAGTTTTTAAAAGCTTAATTAAAAAATAATTAGTACGACAAACTAAGTTTGTTCTAAATCATTCACTTATAACCTATAAACAAATGTCGCTAAACAAAATTAGCGCTTGGCTTTTATTACTTACAGGCTTATTTCTTTTTGCTTGTAAGGCAACCCCTTCCTTAGAAGAAGCACCAGATGTTATATTGGCAACTGTTCAGAATAAATCGCTTTATTTATCGGAATTAGATGGCATGTTTGCAGAAAATTCACCAGCAGACGATAGCGTGAAAATTATCAATGCTTATGTGGAGCGGTGGGTTCGAAAAAGTTTATTAATGCAAGAAGCGGAAAAGAATATTCCTAAAGACTTAAATATAGATAAACTTGTTCGAGATTATAGGGCCTCATTAGTGCAATACACTTATGAGCAAACAATAGTAGAACAAGAATTAGACTCCGTGATTACTAAACGAGAATTAAATAAATTTTACGAAAAAAATAAAGAACAGTACCAGCTAGATGCCCCAATTATTCGCTGTAATTTTATTAAAATACCACAAGATGCAGCCAATCTTTCAGAGATTAGAAATTTGTGGCAAGCGAATAAGCCTGAAGAACATCAAAAATTATTAGACCTTTGCAACACAAATGCTACGGAATATTTATTAGCAGATAGTATTTGGTATAAAGTAGATGAAATTGCAAAAGAGTTACCCAAAGGCACAATATCTAGTAATAATATTGGCGGCAGAAAAGCCTTTGTTATTCAAGATAATGACTTTGTTTACTTTTTTCGATTAGCGGAATTAGTTAATAGAAAAGCGATTGCTCCGTTATCTTACATTGAAGACCAAGCAACGAAAGTGATATTGCATCGAAGAAAAATTAAATTATTAGAAGAGAAAAAAGAAGAATTATACGACCTACAAACGAATCAAATTAAAGTATTTCCTTATAGACCACCTTCTTTATAGTAGGGGGGGATAGATTTATAAATTTACTTACTTACTTGTTCGTCGTGTTAAATATAAAACCATTCATTTTTTTTATATGAAAAATAGAATCATTCTTGTATTTGCTTATTTATTGATAACGCTTTCAGGCTTTAGTCAAAAGGTGGTTGTAGATAAAGTTATTAGTAAAGTTGGTGGAGAATTAATCCTACTTTCTGAATTAGAAGAACAATTTGCTTATGCTGTTAGTCAGCAACAAGAGGAAGTACCTCCCGAAGCTAGATGTGTTATTTTAGAACAAATTTTAGCCCAAAAATTATTGCTAAACCAATCTAGACTAGATAGTATCGAAGTTGGGGAAGCGGAGGTAGAGTCTCAATTAGATGCTCGATTCGAACGTATTCTCCAGATGATGGGGGATGATGTTGCTCAATTTGAGGCTTTTTACGGTCAATCTATTCCAAAGGCTAAAGAGAGTATGCGGACGGAGTTAAAAAATCAATTGTTAACGGATAGAATGAGGTCTCAAGTTTTAAATTCTATTACGGTAACGCCTTCTGAAGTAAAGGCTTTTTTTGATAGAATACCAAAAGACAGTTTACCGTACTTCAACTCTGAAGTGGAAATTCGAGAAATCGTCTTGAAACCTCAAATCAATGCGGAGGAGGATAGAAAGGCAAGAGAACAGTTGGAAGAAATTAGAACTAGAATTATTGAAGGCGGAGAAGATTTTGGTGATTTGGCTCGAAAACATTCTGATGACTTTGGTTCGGGTAGACAAGGAGGAAACTTGGGAATGACTAAGCGTGGTAGTTTTGTTCCTGAATTTGAAGCAGCGGCTTATAATTTGGAAGAAATGGGTTATTCAAAAGTCATAAAATCTGACTTTGGGTATCACTTTATTCAATTACTAGAGCGTAGAGGTAATTCAGTTAATACTAGACATATACTAATCAAACCAGAAATAACGGAAGCAGATTTAGAATTAACGGCTCAACGATTAGATAGCATTAAAACACTGCTTGAATCAGACTCTATCAACTTTTCTATAGCAGTGAAAAGATATTCTTATGACAAAGAGCAGAGTTATAATAATGATGGGCTTATTGTCAATCCACAATCTAATAATGCCATCTTTGAAGTAGGAGATTTAGATGTAGATATTTATTTTACGATTGATACGATGGGCGTAGGTGATATTTCTTCACCTATTGAATATCAAGACCCTAGAGGAGAAAAATTATTTAGAATCATCTTATTACAATCTCGTACAGACCCACATAAAGCTAGCTTGGATAAAGATTATTCAAAAATTCAGCAAGCAGCAGTCAACGAGAAGAAATCCCAATTTATTTCTAGCTGGGTTGATGACAAGGTAGATGCTACGTTTATTAATATAGATAAAGAATATCAGGGATGTCCTACCTTAGGTAAATGGTTGAAAGGAAGTAGTACGATAAAACCTTGATGGTAGGTTGTCCGGAATTTAGGATAAAGTTTCCCCTAGTTTTTGAGTGATTAAAAAATCATAAATCTATTTAGTTTTTACGGGACAGGTTTATGATTTGGGCTTGACATCAAAGCCAAATATTTTGGCAGTCAATAAAATAAAAAAGCGAATGATTTAATGAGTCATTCGCTTTTTTATTTAGGCAAATTAAAATTAATAATCATCCCTAACTGGCTAATTATATTCTTTACCTTAGAGCATGTTTAAAATTCCATCAATTGGCTACAAGCGGCAAATTTTATCTTGTAGGTTGTTAAAAATTTTGACCAGCCAAAAGGATGCTAAAAATTTTGCTTACTACAAAACAAAGTTTGCTCACTTTCGCTCAATCATGAAAATTTAAACATGCT